>JBLMXA010000446.1:0-4438 GCA_050257515.1 Acidobacteriota bacterium
GCGGATCGAGCGCGGCGAGCCCGTGCACGGCGTGCTGTACGCGCTGAGGTCTCGACCGGAGTAGCGCGAGCTGCATCAGCGGCGCTTCGCGAGCTGGCGCGCGAGGGTCGCTCGCGGGCTCGGCCAGCCATCATGCTCGCGTGAACGGCGATTCACGACGGCTCGCGTGCGCCTGCGCGGACGTGCGCGATGATCTCGTCGGCCCCGGCGCTCGCCGCCGGCAGCGGGAGGTTGAAGAACCCGTGCGGCACGCCCGGATAGATCACCAGGCGGGTCGGCAGACCGAGCGATTCGCGGCGGGCTGCGAGCGAGCGCGCCTGGGCGATCGGCACGAGGCCATCGTCGCCGCCGTGGAGCAGCAGCGTCGGCACCGCCGGTGGAGGCGCGAACCGCGGCGAGCGCTCGCTCCATGCCGCGCGGTCGGCCGTGGCGAACAGCAGGCGCGGCAGCAGCGCGGCCGGGCCGCGCAGGTGATCGATCTCGTAGAGCCCGAAACAGCTGACGACGCCGGCGAGCCGTCGGGGCTCGATGCGAGCCGCCGCGAGCAGGGCGAGCGTCCCGCCCGCAGACAACCCGACGAGCGAGATCGAGCGCCGGCGCAGGCCGAGCCGGGTGGTCTGCGCCGACCAGAACTCGAACGCGTCGCAGACGTCGGCGATCGCCTCGCCGAGCCGTCCGCCGCGAAAGATCATCCGATAGTCGATCGCGCACACCGCGATGCCGGCGGCGAACAACCGCGAGGCGAGGTAGCGCATCGGCTTCATGCGGCGCGAGCCGATCACGAAGCCGCCACCGTGGACGAGCACGCACGACGCGCCGCTCGCGTGCGGCGGCACGTAGATGTCGGCGAGCGGCGCGATCGCACCGGGACGGCGGGCGCCGGTGCGATAGCGGATCGCGCCGTGGGTCGGCTCGACCTCCGGGATCGACGTCCTGCCGCGCAGCGACTGCAGCGACGCGAGCACGGCTCCGTAGCGCAACGTCACGCGCGCCCCTTGCGAGTGGCGCGCGCGAGCGCGTCGAGCTGGAGCTCGAGCCCGAAGCTGAAGATCTCGTCGAGGTGTGGCGGCTCGAGCCACGTGGAGACCTCGGCGACGCACGCAAACCGCTTGCGCAGCGCGGCCGGAGCGCGCGGAGACGCCAGCTCGTTGAGCGCGAACCCGCTGCAGTACGAGCTCACGACGCGATAGAAGCGCGCGGTGACCCGGTCGTCGATGCCCTGCGCCCGCGCGAGCCCGAACAGCTGGTCGAGGAACGCGTACGTGCCCTCGCTCGCGAACCGCCGGGTCGCGAGCAACGGGAACGCCTTGGGGTGGTCGTGCGCGACCTGCCGGTAGGCACGGGCGACCGCGCGCAGCGCGCCGATCCAGTCGGCGGTCCCGGCGCCGGCCACCGCGAGCCCGACGCCGGCCATGAGCCGGTCGACCACGGCGTCGAGCAACGCGTCCTTGCTCGGGAAGTACCAGTAGATCGCCATCGCCTCGCAGCCGAGCACGCGACCGAGCTTGCGCGTGCTGAACTCGGCGATTCCGGTCTGATCGATCAGCCGGAGCGCCGCCGTGACGATCGCCTCGTGCGACAGCTCGGTGCGCTTCGTCATCGTAGCTCGTACGTGCCGGCGTGCTCGGCGCGGATGTCCCCCGTGCTCGGATCGAGTAACCACGCCATGCACAGCTTGGCCGGGACGCGGATCTTCGCCGGGCGCTGGTACGTGCCGAACACGAGATCCCACACCGGCGAGGTGACACCGTGGTTGGTGCGCGCGTCGACGAAGTGGTGGTGAAAGTGATGCCGGCGAGCCCATCGCCCGTACGGCCCGCTGCCGGGGTGGGTGTGCTCGCGGCGATGCAGCCACTCGTAGACGCCGTAGAACGCGATCAGTCCCGCGACGTACGCGCCGCCGACCGCGCGCCCGGCGATGGCGATCGCGGGGCCACACAGCGCCGCGGCCACGAGCGCCGCGATCACGAGCTTCTTCCAGGTCGGCGCGAAGTAGTTGCCCTCGATGTGGTGGCGGACGTGCTCGACGCCGAACGGGCTGCGCCGGAATCGCCGGTCGTGCCCCATCCAGCGGTGGATCAGGTACTCGAGGAGCGTCCACGTCAGCGCGCCGCACGTGGCCGCGGCGATCACGACGCTCGCCCCATGCGCACGAGGTGCCCGGGGCGGGCGCCGGTGAGCACGCCGTGCTCCGCGATCGGCACGCCCGCGACGAGCGTCGCGAGGTAGCCCCCGGCGCGCTGGACGAGCCGGCGACCGCCGGCTGGAAGGTCGCGCTGCATCACCGGGCGCGCGAGCTCGAGGCGCGAGAGGTCGACGACGTTGAGATCGGCGCGCATCCCGACCTCGATGGTCCCACGATCGGAGAGGCCGATGAACCGCGCGGTGTCGCGCGCCTGCATCTGGACGACCCGCGGAAGCGGGATCCCGCGCGCGCGATCGCGCGCCCAGTGGGTGAGCAGGAACGTCGGCATGCTCGCGTCGCACACCGTGCCGACGTGGGCGCCGCCGTCACCGAGGCCGACGAGCGCGCGGGGATGCACGAGCATCTCGCGGACGGCGTCGAGGTTCATGCCCGTGTAGTTGTAGACCGGGAAGTAGAGCAGGGCCTTGCCGTCGTCCTCGAGCAGGGCGTCGTAGATGTGCGCGAGCACCGGCTTGCCGGCGCGGCTGGCCTCCGCCGCGAGGCAGCGCTCGAGCGTCGGCTCGTAGTCGGGCCGCGCCGCCATCCGGTAGATCCGCAGCGCGACCTTCGCGAGGTTGGCGAGGAAGAAGTCCGCGAGCGGCGGGATCGGTGTGCCGTCCCCGGAGACCTTGTCGCTGGTCTCGGCGAGCACGCGCGCGCGCAGCTCGGGATCGCGCATGCGAGCGACGCGCTCCGCGAGCGGCAGGTGTGCGATCGCCTTGTAGGACGGAAAGCCCATGAACGGGTGGAACGTCGCCTCGAGGCCGAGCAGCACGCCGATCCCGCGGGCGGCGACCTGACAGCGGACGTCGAGGCCGCGCGCCGCCGCACGCTCGGCGCGCGCGAAGATCTGCCGCCACTGCTCCGGCGCGTGATCGCGCTGCATCGTCGAGATCGATAGCGGCCGCCCGCCACTCGCGGCCGCCATCTGCTCGAGCAAGTCGAACTCCGGGTCGAACCGATCCGGCCCGCGCATCATGTCGAAGTCGCTCACCGCCTGCAGGACCCCGTGGGGCAGCCCGCGGAACGCCTCGGCGATCCCGGCGAGCTCGCGCGCGCCGACCTCCGAGGCCGGCGTCGCCGCGCCGCGCGCCGTCTTGTGATTGTCGCTGCGCCCGGTCGTGAAGCCGGCCGCACCCGCCTCGAGCGCGCCGCGCAGCAGGGCCCGCATCGCCGCGATGTCGTCGTCGCTCGCGACCTCGCCGGCGACCGCGCGCGGGCCCATCACGTACATGCGCAGCGGATCGTGAGGAACCTGCACGAGGAAGTCGATCGCGTGGGGCATCGCGGCGATCGCATCCATGTACTCGGCGAACGACTCCCAGCCCCACGGGATGCCCTCGGCGAGCGCCGAGCCCGGGATGTCCTCGACTCCTTCGACGAGCTCGACGAGCTCGGCCTCGTGGCCCGGACGCACCGGGGCGAACCCGATCCCGCAGCTGCCCATCACGCACGTCGTCACTCCCAGCAACGAGCTCGGCGACAGCTCGGCGTCCCACGTGACCTGACCGTCGTAGTGGGTGTGGATGTCGACGAAGCCGGGCAGCACGTGTGCGCCACGGGCGTCGATCGTGCGGCGCGCCGGTCCGGGGCAATCGCCGACCGCGACGATCCGGCCGTCTTGCACGGCGACGTCGCCCGCGAACGGGGCGCGTCCGGTGCCATCGACGAGCGTTCCTCCGACGAGCTTGAGGTCGAACACGCCGTACCTTTACACTGTAAAAGAATTTCGATCAAGACTTGTTTGTCGAGGGCCCGGCGTGATGGAAATGGCCGCCATGAAGCGCGCTGCACCGGTCGTCGCTCTCGTGGTCGCGCTCGCCGCCGGCTCCGCACGCGCGGGCGGTTTCGGCATCCCGGACATCGGCGTCCGGCGGACCGCGATGGGCGCGGTGATCGGCCGTCCCGACGAGGGCGCGGCGATCTATCACAACCCCGCCGGGCTCGTGCTCCAGCACGGCTGGCACTTCTACCTGTCGATGGGGCTCGCGATCGTGCGCAGCGAGTTCCAGCTCCACTCGTGGGCGGACAGCGATCGCTTCCTCGGCACGACGGCGGGGCCCGACGGCTACTACGCGCCGGTGCGCCCGAGCCGTGCGATGGGCGTGATCCCGATGCTCGCGGTGACGGGCGAGATCCTGCCCGACAAGCTGTTCATTGGAGCGGCGGTGTACGTCGCGAACGCGCAGGGGGCTGCGTTCGATCAGGACGCGATCACGCGCTACCACCTGATCGACGGCTACGTGATCGCGC
>JBLMXA010000447.1:0-13097 GCA_050257515.1 Acidobacteriota bacterium
CCGCGTCGCTCGGCGATCGCGATCCGGCGGTCGGCGCGGTGCTCGATGGCAGCGGCCGCCGGCGGTCGCGGTTCGGCGTCGACGACCGCGGCGCGATCGACGAGCTGCGCGCCGCGGCCGCCGGGCGCCGCGTCGGCCTCCACGTCCACCACGGGCCGGTCGTCGCGACCTCGGCGGCGCGGTTCGCCGACACCGCGCGCGCGGTGCTCGCGCTCGCCGGCTTCGAGCCGGTGTTCCTGAACCTCGGCGGCGCGTGGCACGGGATCGCCGATCTCGCCGGCGCGCTCGCCGAGCTGCGCGCGCAGATCCCGCGCGCAATCGAGCTGCTCGTCGAGCCCGGGCGGCTCTACGCCGACCGCGCCGGGTTTGCCGCCGGCGCGATCACCGCCGCGCGCTCGCTCGGCGATCGCGAGCTGCGCGTGTCGGCGCTGTCGCGGATCTGCCACCTGCGATGGAGCCCGGTCGAGCTGGTCGCGCCCGCGCCGCGCCCGGGCGACGGCCGCGACGTGCTCGTCGTCGGCGCGACATGCTTCGAGGAGGACGTGATCGGCCAGTGGACGATCGAGCCCGCGCAGCTCGCGTCGCGGCTCGTGCTCCGCGGCGTCACCGGCTACGCGCTCTCGTGGAACACCGGGTTCGCCGGCGTCCCGCCCGCGGACGTCGTCGTCGTCGCCTGAGCGAGCTCAGCGGTCGCGGCCGTCGCCGCCGTCGCTGTCGTCGCCGAGCGGCAGGTCCTCGGTCGGATCGGGCACGACCGGCTCGGCGCCGACCGGCGACAGGTCCTTGCGATCGGCGCGCACGCTGTCGAGCCGCCTGGGCACCTGCGCGGCGACGCGATCCGGGTAGCGCAGCGAGAACGTGAAGAACAGCGTGTTCGTGTAGAACGACGGCTCCAGGATCGCGGTGCCGCCGTTGCCGTGCTGGTAGATGAGCTGGTAGCGCAGGCCGTAGGTCTGCCCGGGGTGCGGCGTCCAGGCGACGCCGACGTCGGCGCGCGCGAGGTAGAAGTTGCCCTGCAGCATCGACGTGTCGGGATCGATCAGCTGCGCGTGCTCGACCGCGAGCGTGCCCATGCCGACGAGCTTGGGCGACCGTGCGTGCGGGTGGTCGTCGAGCCAGGGCAGCGGCATCGCGACCTGCGTCATCAGCGTGTCGTCGACGGTGTCGACCGCGATGAACATGTCGGGGGTCACCGAGCGGCGCGCCGTCAACGCCGCGCGCCCCCACGTCTCGGTGTACGCGAGCAGCCCGCCGAAGATCGGGAACGTCGCCGCGCGCAGCGCGACGCCGGGGTTGTACTTGTCGCTGCCGATCGGATTGACGTAGATGGCGCCCCCGTCGAGGTTGACGCTCCAGTGCTTGTCGATGTCGTAGCGGAACACCGCGGTCGCGCGCGGGTTGAGCTGCTTCTGCAGCGTGCTGCCCGGCATCGCGCCGGGCGGCGCGATGCGCTCGAGCCGCAGGAACGAGCCGCCGGCCTGGATCCCGAGCGAGCTCGAGCGAAACGTGGAGTCGAACGACACGGTGAGCCCGGTCTCGACCACGCTCGTGGTCGTGCGGTTCATCTGGTTGTCGTCGGTGGCGGTCCAGTTCGCGAACGCGTTCTCCGCGGTGCGCGTCGCCTTGCTCGAGATCCAGCTCAGGTTCTCGCTGGCGTTGGCCGAGTCGACGTCGATCGGCGCGGTCCCCGACGGCAGCACGCCGATGCCGGTCTGGTCGGGGGTGTTGCGCGAGCTCAGCGCGTTGAGCTGGCCGCGGCTCGCATCCGCGGACAGCAGCATGTCCGAGCGCGGCCCGGGCAGCAG
Source organism: Acidobacteriota bacterium (assembly GCA_050257515.1). Taxonomy (GTDB): domain Bacteria; phylum Myxococcota_A; class Polyangia; order Haliangiales; family Haliangiaceae; genus JABFXX01. Next base: position 1,806 of record JBLMXA010000447.1, read on the forward strand.
GAACGCCTTCCAGCTCGCGTGGCCGGTGACCGAGGGCCGGTCGCTGTGGAGGATGTACTCGAGGAACTCGACCTCCCCGAGCAGCTCCTGGATCATCCGAGGCGCGTCGTAGGCGTACAGCAGGCCTGGTCGGACCTGCATGAACATGTCAGCTTCCGGGTTGGCATCCCGTGGCGCGGAGAACACGTTATCGGTCGCAGCAACATCGCCGGTCGCGGTGGCATGCAAGCTCGCATGATCTGCGGCCGCGGGAGCCGCGATCGTGAGTGTTGCGATCAGTATCGCGAGCGAGGATCGCGGCACGGACTTCTTGTAGCATCGAGTTGACAGAGTGGACGGAACCGATGCTTAGAATCGCGACCGAGGCACCTCACGATGCGCAGTGATCTCGTCGACATGTTCGATCCCAAGCTGGCCGCGGGCTCTCCTCGCCGCAGCATCGTCCGCGACGACGACGAGGACGAGGAGTCCGAAGAGTCCGAAGAGGACGAAGAGGACGAAGAGGACGAGGAGTCCGAGTCCGAAGAGTCCGACGAGGAAGACGCCGACGAGGTCGAGGACGACTGGGCCGGCGGCGGCACCGGCCCGGCCGAGGATGACGAGTGGTCCGAGGACGTCGACGAGCTGAAGGAAGACGAAGACGACGACGAGGACGAGGACGAGGTCGCCGAGGGCGGCTGGCGCGAGGGCGATCGCGCGCCGTGGGTCGAGGAGGACGGGGCCGCGGCCACCGACGACGACGAGGACGAGGACGAGGAAGAGGACGACGACGACGACGAGGACGACGACGACGAGGAAGAGGCCGAGGACGACGACGACGACGACGACGACGACGACGATGACGACGACGAGACCGAGGACGAAGAGGAAGAAGACATCGACCTCGAGGATCGTCCGCGCCGCGGTCCCGTCCCGCCGCGGCCGGCGAAGCCGCTCCCGCAGGGCAAGCCGGAGCCGATCCGCGTCCCGGCCAAGCCGGCGGCGAAGGCGCCCGCGCCCGCGAAGCCCGAGCCCAAGGCTCCCGCGCCGGCGCCGGCCAAGCCCGCGGCGAAGCCCCCCAAGCCCGCCGCGAAGCCCGCGGCGGCGAAGAAGGCACCCGCAAAGAAACCGGCCGCGAAGCCGGCCGCGAAGAAGCCGGCGAAGAAGAAGTAGCTACATGAAGCCCTTGGCCTTGAGGAACAAGGGCAGCACGACGGTCGCGTAGCAGAAGCACGCGACGCCGATGATCCCGAGGTCCAGGCCGGTCAGCCGGATCTCGAGGTCCGGCTTGTGGTGGCGCACGGCGGAGTACCAGGCACCGACGAGACCGAGGAAGATCCACAGCACCGGGTGGTACGAGAACGACAGCGTGTTGATCTGGAACACGATGCCGGACATCGCGGCGAGCAACGCCATGCCCCACACGCGAGCCGCGCGCGTGCCGGGCAACTCCTCGAGCTCGCGCATGCCGACGATCAGCGTCTTGATCGACAGGTAGAGGATCGCGACGAACAGGAACAGACCGATGAATCCGAGCTCGGCGAGCGACAGCACGTACGAGTTGTGCGCCGTCAGGAAGAAGTGCTCGCTGAACATCCGCGCGCCGACGCCGTAGACCGGGCTGTGGTGCCACATGTCGAGCCCGGTGGCCCACGCGTCGTAGCGCATCGCGGTCGACAGATCGGCGGCCTCGCCGCTGCGCCCGCCGAGCATCAGCACGGGGACGGCGACGAGCGCCGCGGGGATCGCGGCACGCCACCCGTATCTGCGCACGAGGTAGACGCCGGGCACGAGCATCGCGGCGACGAGCCCGCCGCGTGACTCGGTCATCCACACGGTCGCGAGCACGAGCCCGACCGACACGCCGATCGCGAACTTCGCGGCGTGGCGCTTCTTGCGCAGCGCGAAGCCGATGAGCAGGCCGAGGCCGCCGGCGGAGATCGTCAGCGCGACCTCGTTGGGATCGTGGAGATCGCCGCGGTAGCGCACGCGATCCTCGACGCTGTACGTGCCGAACAGGCCGACGTGCTCGCAGCGATACTCCTTGCCGGGCTCGGCGCCGGGGCCGCGGCACTGCAGGCTCGTCTCGCACTCGCGGCCGTCGGGCTTGCCCTCGATCGCGCCCTCCTGCTCCTCGCCGCCGATGCATTGCCGCGGCGACAGCCCCTGGTGGAAGCACACCGCGGCGATGAACAGGCACGTCGCCGCGAGCGTGCCCGCGACGAGCTGGAACGTGCGGAAGCGCTGTACGCCGTGCGCGATCGTGCCGAAGATCGCGAACAGGATCGCCATCTCCAGCATGCGCGGCAGGAGCTGGTCCTGCGCGTTCAATGCCGTCGAGATCACGGCCCACACGAGGAATCCGGCGGCCCACGGGAGCGTGTTCGTCGCGATCGGCTGCAACCGGCGCAGCCGGATATCGATGACGTAGCCGATCACCGCGAGCACGGTGAACAGGTGCAGGAACGGCACCCGCTGCAGCATCGGGATGAACTCCTGCGGCCGCGCGAGGATGAACACGAGCAGCAGCACGATGCCGGGCAGCGCGAACACGACGTCCCGAACCTTAGCATTCGCGCTATGCTGCGCATCGAGATGCGCGAACGGCTCGCCGACGCGCTGCACCGAGCAGGCGCTCTGAAGGTGCTCATGCACCTGCGACGGCTCACCCCCGTGCCGTCGACGATCACGATCCTGACCTATCACCAGGTCGCGGACCACGATCGTTCGTACCCCTACGATCCAGACGTCGCCGACGCGACTCCCGCGCAGTTCCGCCGCCAGATGGAGCTGCTCGCCCGCTGGGGCACGCCGATCGGCATCGACGAGCTCGTGCGCGCGCTCGAGGGCGGGCCGCTGCCGAAGAACCCGGTGATGGTGACGTTCGACGACGGCTATCGCGCGTGCCACGACGTCGCGCTCCCGATCCTGCGTGCCGTCGGGCTGCGCGCGACGTTCTTCATCGCGACGTCGTTCGTGTCGGAGCGTCGCGTGTTCTGGTGGGAGCGCATCGCACTCGCGCTGTCGCAGGCGAAGGTGAGCTCGGTGACGATCGCGTATCCGCACCCGCTCGAGCTCGCGCCGAAAGATCCGCGCGCGAACCGCAAGCTCACGAACCTGATCAAGGACACGCCCGGGCTCGACATCGAGCGTTTCCTCGACGAGCTCACGCGCGCGCTCGGCGTCGAGTGGAATGGCGAGATCGAGGCCGGCCACGCCGAGAACCTGATCATGACGTGGGACCACGTCCGCGCGCTCGCGCGCGCCGGCATGGACGTCGAGTCGCACTCCCGCCGCCACCGCGTGCTGCAGACGCTCGACCGCGACGCGCTCGCCGACGAGCTCGCCGGGTCGCGCGCCGACCTCGAGGCGCAGCTCGGTCGCCCGGTGCGCGCGATCGCGTACCCGGTCGGCCGCCGCGTCGCTCACGTCGACCGTATCCGCCGCGCGATCGCCGCCGCCGGTTACAAGCTCGGGCTGTCGAACGCCAGCGGCGCGACGCGGATCTGGCCGAGGCCGCTGCGCGGCGTGCTGCCGACCGATCCGTTCGACATCAAGCGCCTGTCGACCGACCGCGAGCTCTCCGACGCCATGTACTTCACGCAGTTCGCGGTGCCCGGCCTTGCTTATATAGGCCGCCACGACGACTAAGTTGATCCGCGCCGCGCGGCAGCCGAAAATTTTCGGATGCAGCACGATCCTCGTCGCGAAGGCCCGCGCATCGATGTCGAAGCCCTGTGCTGGGAGATCGTCGGCGACCGCGAGGTCAGCTCGCTCGTCGTCGACCTGTCGAGCCGCGGCGTGCGCGTCGAGCGGCCGTTCGTCGGCGGCCGGGTGGCGCGCGAGGTGCCGCTCCAGATCGAGGTGCCCGGCATCGACGAGGTGATGTGGGCGAAGGGCGACGTCGTGTTCGACCAGCTCGTGCCCGCGCACGCGAACGCCGGTCCGTTCGGCCTGTTGCGCCGCACCGGCTACCGCATCGCGATCGCCGCCGCGCGCGACCTGCGCCTGCTGCGCGACTTCGTCCACGCGATGTACCGGCCGGCCGAGGAGTCGCTGATGCTGGCGAGCTGCTATCGCTCGTCGTAGACGACGACGTAGCCGAGCGCGACCTGCATGCCGGCGACGCGGATCGACAGGTCGACGTTCGTGAAGTCGCAGGCCGGCCCCGGATCGATCTGCGTCGTCGTCGCCGCGATCGTGCACCTGCCGAAGTCGGTCGTGGTCGCCTCGCGCGTCCCGCGCAGCACGACCGGCACGTGCGGCGCGATGCCCGCCGCCAGGTTGTCCGAGTACTGCGAGATCGCGTTGACGAGCGTGACGGTCTCGTTCAGCGGGTCGCCGATCGCCATGCCCTTGACGCGGCACATCCCGGTGTTGCCGGGATAGTCGAGGTTCTCGTCGAGCGTGTCGGTCGTGGTCGAGCCGTACGCGAGCACGGTGAAGCCGACCTCGAGCGTCGGCGCGCGCGCCATCATGTGCAGCGACAGCTGCGCGTCGGTCGTGTCGGGCGAGCTGACGGTCGTCAGCATGCCGTTGGCGAGCTGCCAGCTCGCGACCTGATCGGGCACGAGCGCGTAGCTCCCGCCCTCGAACAGCTCGACGAACGCGATCTGGTCGATCGCCATGCCGGGGTGCGGATCGCACGCGTCGCCGACACCGTCGCCGTCGCCGTCCGCCTGCGCCGGATCGAAGATGCCGGGACAGTCATCGCTCGCGTTCGGCACGCCGTCGCCGTCCTCGTCGGTGCCCGGCGCGGCGTCCGCCCGCAGCGAGGTCTCTTCGAGATGGAAGACCTGATTGCAGCCAGCCGCGCCGAGCGCGGCCGCCACCCAGAGTGCCCACACGCGCTGATTACGCGCGCTTCTCGACGAAGCGTCCAGTGTGCGCGTGCGCCACAGCGGCTCTTACGCACACCCGCGCTCAGCTTCGCGCGCGGGCATACAGATCGAGGTAGGCGTCTACCATCCGGTCGGCGCTATAGCGCTCGAGCGCGACGTCACGAGCCCGCCGGCCCATGGCGCGAGCGCGCTCGCGATCGGCGACGAGCGCGCCGAGCGCCGCCGACAGCGCGCGCTCGTCGACGGGGACCAGCAGGCCGGTCGCGCCCTCGTCGACGACGCCGGGCAGGCCGCCGACCGCGGTCGTCACGATCGGGAGCCCCGCCGCCATCGCCTCGGGCACGACGAGCGGCAGCCCCTCGGTCTTGCTCGACAGCGCGAACACGTCGAATGCCGGCACGAGCCTCGGCACGTCCATCCGGCGGCCGGTCATCACGACCCACCGCGGATCGGGTAGCCGCGCGACCTCGGCCTCGACCGCCGCGCGGTGCGGGCCATCGCCGACGAGCACGAGCCGCACGTCGGACGACAGGTGCGGCGCCATCGCGCGCACGAGCAGCTGCTGGTTCTTGTAATCGTCGAGCCGGCCGACCGAGCCGACGACCCACGCATCGCCGAGGCCGAGCTCGACGCGCACCGCCGCGCGCGCCTCGGCGTCGGGCCGGTAGCGATCGAGGCGGATGCCGTTCGCGATCGTGTGCATGCGGCGCTCGGGTGCGTCGCGCTGGTCGCGTGCCTGCGCCGCCGTCGTGTCGGACACCGCGACGAACGCGTGCACGAGGCGCGCGGCGGCACGCCGCAGCAGGCGGTTGCCGGGCGAGCCAGGGTTGACGCCGTGCTTCGTGTGGATCGCGGCGGCGCCGACCAGCCGCGCGGCGGGGGCGCCGGAGATCAGCGGGAGCGGGTTGTGCGTGTGCACGACGTCGGCGCGGCGCTCGCGCAGCGCGCGCGCGAGCCGCGGCACGAGCAGCGGATCGAAGCCGTCGCGCTTGGCCACGCGCGCGACCGCGATGCCGTGCGCGCGGAACTCGTCGGCCATCGCGCCGTCGGGTGGCGGGGCGAGCGAGATCACGCCGACGTCGTGACCGCGCCGCTGCTGACCGATCGCGAGATCGAGCGCCACGCGCTCCTGGCCGCCGACGCCGAACGACGACAGCACGTGCACGATCGACCACACGCAGCGTAAGCTACCCCGAGATGGCTGGTCCCGCCGCAGACGACGCGCTGCTCGCATCGATCGGCCTCGAGCTCGATGGCCCCGGCATGGGCGAGCTGCGCGCGGCGTGCGCGCGGATCGCCCAGCGCATCCACGCCGACAAGGTGCGCGTCGTCGGTTTCGTGCCGAGCGACGACGAGGTCGCGGTCCCGTCGCTGCTCATCCACCTGGGCCTCGCGCTGTGCGACCTGACCGGCGCGACGATCGCGGTCGTCGATGCCAACGTGCGCTATCCCGGGCTCGCCGGGCTCGCGAAGGGCCAGCGGACCGACCACGACGACTCGGTGTTCTCGACCCGCTGGCTGCGTGGCTCGCTCGCGTTGCTCACGCCTCCGCGCGTCGAGCGCGCCGGAGAGGTGGTACCGCAGCTCGCGCGAGTGTTGCTGGAGGGCTCGGATCTGTTCGCACATGTGCTCGTGGATCTCACCGGCTTCGAGCTGCTCGGCGAGCACGCGAGCGCCGCGGCCTGCATGGACGGCGTCGCGCTGGTCGGACGCGCACACCGCACGCGCGAGCGCGAGCTGTCAGCGCTCGCCGACCTGATGCCAGCCGGGCGCTTCCTGGGAGTCTTGCTGGTCGGGTGAGATCCATGCTCTGCTTTCCGCGATGAGAACGCTCGAGCAAGAGAAGATCGCGGTCATCGGCCTCGGGTACGTCGGACTCCCTGTCGCGATCTCGTTCGGTCGCAAGCTGCCGACGGTCGGGTTCGACATTCGACAGAAGCGCGTCGACCAGCTCAAGCACGGTCACGACGACACGCTCGAGGTCAGCGACGAGCAGCTCGCCTCGGCGACGAAGCTCGAGATGACCGCCGATCCGGCGAAGCTCGCGGAGTGCACGTTCTACATCGTCGCGGTGCCGACGCCGATCGACAGCAACAACCGGCCCGATCTGACGCCGATGATCAGCGCGTCGAGGACGATCGGTCCACACGTCAAGAAGGGCGACGTCGTCGTCTACGAATCGACCGTGTATCCCGGCGTCACCGAGGACATCTGCGGGCCGATCCTCGACGAGAAGAGCGGGCTCAAGAACGGCGTCGACTACTTCCTCGGCTACTCGCCCGAGCGCATCAACCCGGGCGACAAGGAGCACACGTTCGAGAAGATCCTGAAGGTCGTGTCGGGCCAGAACGAGGAGACGCTCGAGCGGGTCGCGCGCGTCTACGGCTCGGTCGTCCACGCCGGCGTGCACCGCGCGCCGTCGATCAAGGTCGCCGAGGCCGCGAAGGTGATCGAGAACACCCAGCGCGATCTCAACATCGCGCTGATGAACGAGCTCGCGCTGATCTTCGATCGCATGGGCATCCGCACGCAGGACGTGCTCGAGGCCGCGGGCACGAAGTGGAACTTCCTCAAGTTCGGGCCGGGCCTCGTCGGCGGTCACTGCATCGGCGTCGATCCGTACTACCTGACGACGAAGGCGCAGGAGCTCGGCTACCTGCCCGAGGTGATCCTGGCCGGCCGCCGCATCAACAACAACGTCGGCCCGTTCATCGCGCAGAAGTGCGTCAAGATGCTGACGTCGCTCGACGTGCCGCTGCGCAAGGCGAAGGTCGGCATCCTCGGCCTGACGTTCAAGGAGAACGTGCCCGACCTGCGCAACTCGAAGATCCCCGACATCGTCGCCGAGCTCGCGCAGTACGGCATCGAGGCGATGGTCCACGATCCGCTCGGCGATCCGCACGAGGCGTACGAGGAGTACAAGATCCAGATCGCACCGCTCGACCGGCTGACCGGGCTCGACGCGGTGATCCTCGCGGTCGCGCACAAGGAGTACGTCTCGAACGCCGACGCGATCTTCGCGCGCGTGCGCGACGGCGGCGTCGTGATCGACGTCAAGAGCGTGCTGCCGCGCAAGGCGCCGCGAGGGATCCGCTTCTGGTCTCTATGAAACGCAGCCGCTACGACGAGGTCTGCGAGGACCTGATCAACAAGCCGCGGCGCTGGCTGGTCACCGGGGTCGCCGGGTTCATCGGCTCGGCGCTGCTGGAGCGGCTGCTCGACCTCGGCCAGACCGTCGTCGGCGTCGACAACTTCCTCACCGGGCACCAGCGGAACCTCGACGACGTGCTCGCGATCAACCCCGACGAGCGGCTGCAGTTCCGGTTCATCCAGGGCGACCTGCGCGATCCGGCGGTCGCCGCCGCCGCGTGCAAGGACGTCGACATCGTGCTGCACCAGGCGGCGCTCGGCTCGGTGCCGCGGTCGATGAAGGATCCGATCGCGTCGCACCAGCACAACGTCGACGCGTTCCTGAACGTCCTCGTCGCGGCACGCGAGGCCGGCGCCTCGCGCGTCATCTACGCGTCGAGCTCGTCGGTCTACGGCGATCATCCCGGCCTGCCGAAGTACGAGGAGCGCATCGGCAAGCCGCTGTCGCCGTACGCGGCGACCAAGCGCGCCGACGAGCTGTACGCGCAGGTGTTCCACGACTGCTACCAGCAGCAGCTGATCGGGCTGCGCTACTTCAACGTGTTCGGGCGCCGCCAGGATCCCGACGGGCCCTACGCGGCCGTGATCCCGCGCTGGATCGCGGCGCTGCTCGAGGGCAAGCCGTGCGTGATCTTCGGCGACGGCTCGAACAGCCGCGACTTCTGCTACGTCGACAACATCGTGCAGGCGAACCTGCTCGCGGCGACCGCGCCCGAGCCCGAGGTGTGCGGCACGGTCTACAACTGCGGCTGCAACGGCCGCACGGATCTCGAGCAGCTGTTCGCGATGATCCGCGACAACCTCGCGAAGGAACATCCGGAGATCACGGGTGCCGAGCCGGTGTTCGAGCCGCCGCGCCCCGGCGACATCGCGCACTCGCAGGCGGCGATCGACAAGATCACCGCCGCGCTCGGCTACGAGCCGACGCACCAGGTGGCCGAAGGCATGACGGAAACCGTGGCGTGGTTCGCGCAGCGCCTGGCGCGGAAGTAGTTTATCTTCCGTCGGCCATGGCCGACGACGATCTGCCGAAGCCCGAGCCGAAAGAAATCGACGAGAAGCTGGCGCTCCAGCTCAAGCACCTCGCCGAGGATGCCGTGCTCAAGGGCCAGCCGTACGGCGACGAGAAGTGCGGCAACTGCCTGTTCTACCTGAACGCCGACGACAAGATCTCGTACTGCTGGCACCCGAAGCTGCGCATCCTCGTCGGCGAGGAGTGGTGGTGCCAGTGGTGGGAGAAGGTCGAAGAATGAGCGAGCCCAAGAATCGTTCGCTGGCGATCGCCCTCGCGCTCGCCGCCGCGGCCGCGCTGGTGTACGCGGGGCTCACGCGGCAATGGCTCGTCAACGGCAACAAGTACGAGCAGTACGGGTTCGGGCTGCGCTCGACGTACGCGTGCGGACAGTCGTTCGGCGAGGCGCACGAGTGCGACGAGATGTCGAACTCGGAGTACGTCGCCCACGAGCGCGAGGTCAGCTCGGTGAGCGCGCGCAACACGTCGAGCGCGTTCGCGCCGATGGGCTGGGCGACGCTCGTCGAGTGCCTGCTCGCCGCGGCTGGCCTCGTCGCGGCGGCGGGCATCGCGCTCGCGCGCAAGCGGCCGGATCTGCCGATGGCGCCGACGACCGTCACGCTGCTCGCGCTGATGGCGGCGCTGATCACCGGCTGCGTGTTCGTCGCGACCAAACCAGGAGCTCCGGGCTTTGTCGGCGTCGGAATCAGCTTCTGGATCTTCGGCGCCGGCGCGGTCGCCGGCATCGCCGGCGCGCAGATGCTGGCCAAAGTGAATCGCCCTGTCGATCCAGATCTGATGGAAGATGCGATGAACCCGGAGCACTTCTGATGTCCTTGAAAGGCAAGACCCTGTTCATCACCGGCGCGAGCCGCGGCATCGGCCTCGCGATCGGCCTGCGTGCCGCGCGCGACGGTGCCAACGTCGTGATCGCGGCGAAGACCGCCGAGCCGAACCCGAAGCTGCCCGGCACGATCTTCACCGCCGCGAAGGAGATCGAGGCCGCCGGCGGCAAGGCGTTGCCCGTCGTGTGCGACATCCGGTTCGAGGACCAGGTCGCCGCCGCGGTCGGCAAGGCCATCGACACGTTCGGCGGCATCGACATCCTCGTCAACAACGCGAGCGCGATCAGCCTGACGCCGACCGAGCAGACGGAGATGAAGCGCTACGACCTGATGCACGGCATCAACACGCGCGGCACGTTCCTCGTCAGCAAGCTGTGCCTCCCGCACCTGCGCAAGGCTGCCAACGCGCACGTGCTGAACATCTCGCCGCCGCTCAACATGGAGACGCGGTGGTTCGCGCCGCACGTCGCCTACACGATGGCGAAGTTCGGCATGAGCATGTGCGTGCTCGGCATGGCCGGCGAGTACAAGGACAAGGGCGTCGCGTTCAACGCGCTGTGGCCGCGGACGACGATCGCGACCGCCGCGGTCAAGAACCTGCTCGGCGGCGACGCGGTGATGAAGGGCTCGCGCAAGCCGGAGATCATGGGCGACGCCGCCCACGTGATCTTCAACAAGCCGTCGCGCGAGTGCACGGGCAACTTCTTCATCGACGAGGACGTGCTGCGCTCCGCGGGCAAGACGAACCTCGACGAGTACTCGGTGGTCCCGGGCGCGAACCTGCTCCCGGACTTCTTCGTCTAGATCGGCAGCTTCTTGACGTCGAGCGGCTTCGCCACGCGCGGCTTGGCCGCCAGGAACCCGAACGCGGCGCCGACCGCGCCGCCGACGAGGTGCGCCATGTGCGAGATGCCGTCGGCGTGGAACGACTTCACGATCTCGCCGCCCATGTAGATGATCGCGACCGCGATGAACGTCAGCGGGATCTCGCGGGAGCGCACGTTCGCCATCGACGCGAGCAGGATCATCATGAACACGACGCCGCTCGCGCCCATCACTGGCGCGCTCGAGAACGCGAGCGTCGCGAGGCCGGTGACCAGCGCGGTCACGAGGATCATCACGAGCAGACCGAGCGAGCCATGGCGCTCCTCGAGGATCGGCCCGAGCAGCAGGATCAGCATGAAGTTGCCGAGCAGGTGCTCCCAGCTCGCGTGACCGAGGATGTGCGAGAACAGGCCGACGTAGCTGCGCGTATCGACGAGCTTGGGCCACGCGACGAACCACGCGCGCGCAGAGTCACCGACGATCGATTGCAGCACGAACGCGGCGACCGCCGCGATCGTGAACGTGAGCACGACGGGTGCGTTGTAGGTGATCCGTAACTTCGTCACGAACTAAGGCTAGCACGCTCAGTAAATCGGCCAGTCGGAGGGGCGGAGTGACGCGCGATGGTCCTCGTACGTGT
>JBLMXA010000448.1:0-5453 GCA_050257515.1 Acidobacteriota bacterium
CTGATCGCCGGCGTCGGCGTGATCGCGAAGATGTTCTTCTACATCTACGCGACCGCGCACGACGACCGCTACTACCAGCCCGCGCACGACATCTACGATCTCGTGATCGCGGCGACCAAGAGCGACGCCGCGCGCGAGCAGCCGGTCAAGGACAAGAACGAGCTCGAGCGGTGGCAGAAGACGTACGCGATGAAGGGCCACGAGCTCGCCGGCACGCACGACAAGAGCGCGATCGGCGCGCTGCTGTCGCGCCACAACCAGGAGATCCAGGCCTGCTACGAGGTCCGGCTGTCGGCGAACAGCAAGCTCGCCGGCACGCTCGTGCTCAACCTCGAGTCGGATCAGACCGGTGTGATCAAGGGCGCGTCGACCGATCCCAAGGCCGGCATGGCCGACCTGGCCGCGGTCGCCGCCTGCGCGGCGGAGCACGCCAAGGCGTGGCGGCTGCCCAAGACCGCGAACGGCGCCGGCTCGCACTCGACGCGCATCAAGCTCACGTACAACCTGGCGCCGAAGAAGGCCGACGAGCCGAAGAAGTAGGAGAGCCGCCAAGACGCCATGCACGCCAAGACAGACGCCAAGGCGATCTTCAAAAGAAGATCGGCTTGGCGTCTGTCTTGGCGTGCTCGGCGCCTTGGCGGCTAATTCTTCTGCCGCTGCGGCGCGCGCGTCGTGCGCCGGCGGCGGCGGGGAGGGCGGACGAGCGGGGTGCCCGCGAGTCGCGCGGACCTCTCGAGCTCGCCGATGAGGCGGTGCGCGAGCGCGACGCGGCCGGGCTGATCGGGATCGGCGTAGAGGCCGGTCGGCTGCGTGCTCGTCGTCAGAAACCGGCGCAGCGCGTGATAGCAGCCGCGCGTGTCGCCGAGGACGTGGCATGCCGCCGCGAGGTTCCAGTGGTGGAGCGGCCAGTCCGGCTCGTGATCGATCGCGCGCAGCAGGTGCGCGATCGCGTCGCCCGGCTGGTTCTGCGCGAGCAGGCACGCGGCGGCGGTCGCCGCGACGTCGGCGGCGCGCCGCGGATCGTCGCGATCGCAGCGCGCGAGCAGCGCGCGCGCGCGCGCGGGCTCGCCGTCGGCGAGCAGCTCGACCGCGCGGCCGAGCGTCGTCGAGATCGGGTGCGCGTGCGTGCGGCCGCCGAGGTGCGCCTCGCCGAGATCGAGCAGGTCGCGGCCGAGGTAGTACGCCGAGCCGAGGCGGTCGGTCGTCTCGGCCGAGTGGCGCGCCGCCGCGGCGACGATCGCGCGCGCGTGCTCGTAGTCGTCGCTCGCGACGCGGTAGCCGTCGGCGACCAGGCTCGCGATCAGCACGGCGTTGTCGCCGTCGGCCTGGTCCTCGTGAATGCAGTCGTCGATCGCGCCGCGCGCGTCGATCAGCACCGCCCACCGGCGCCAGCGGCGCGCGCCCGCGATCTTGCGGCTCGCGACGACGACGAGGCGCGCGGCGGCATCGACGAGCACGTCGACGCGCGTCGGCCGCGGCGAGCGGCTGCCGTGCACCGGCTCGCCGGGCTCGTCGGCGAGCGCGACGCGCGCGATCTGCTCGCGCAGCGCGGCATCGACATCGAGCCGCACGCACAGCTCCGAGCCGAGCCGGTGCGCCGCGGGGGGCGCGGCATCGGCCATCACCGACAGCAGCTGCAGCACGTCGTCCTCGGCGAGCTGGCGGATCATCATGTCCGCGGCCGCCGCCACATCGCCCTGGGTCGTCAGCTGCGCGGCGAGCGCGAGCGCCGAGCGGCGCTGGATCGCGGGTGGATCGGTGAAGCACGCCTCGCCGCGCTCGCCGAGCTCGGCGAGCAGCCCGAGCGCGCACACCTTGCCGTCGTCGCCGGCGTCGCTCGCCGCGATCCGGCGGAGCTCGGCGATCACGCGCGTGCGCGTCGTCAGATCGGTCGCGAGCTGCGCGAGCGCGCCGCGCGCGGCCTCGCGGCGGCGACCATCGCGCGTGCACAGCTCCCGGCCGAGCAGCGGCACGCAGCTGGTGCCGAGCCGGACGACCAGCCGCTCGACGTGGAGCGGCGGCGCCGCGCTGGCGCGCTGCGGAAGCGTCGCGAACCAGTCGGCCAACTTCCGCAGGTCGCCGAACACGCTGTCCGCTCCCATCTGTGACCATACCATAGATGTATAGTCACTTATTCGTCAATAGAATTATCACGCGCTTAGGTGACTGCTGAGCACGGTCGACATCGATCTGTCGGGGGATTTCGCTTTACACACCGAGGCCCGTTCGTAATGCTGCGCGGCGTCGTTGGACAGGGAGAGCGCATGGCGAAGACCGAGTCGACCGCGGTGAACGATCTGATCGCGTCCATGCAGGGCGGCGCCCAGCCCCCCGCGAAGGACCCGGGCGACGATTTGTTCGCGCCGCAGCCGGCCGCGAAGCCGGCGCGGATGACGTCGACGATCCCGCCGATGCGTGGCGCCGGCGAGGTGTCGCCGCTGCCGCGCAAGCGCGCGCCGCACGGCACGTCGCAGCACCAGCTCCCGAACGCTCCGCCGCCGGTCCGCGTGTCGACCGCGCCGCCGGCGCGCATGACCACGATCCCGCCGCTCGCGAGGACGCCGGCGCCGCAGGCACGTCCGTCGCAGCCGCCGACGCGCCGCTCGGCGCCGCCGCCCACGCGCGCGTCGCGGCCGGCGCCGCAGCGCACGTCGCAGCCGCCGGGCACGCCGGTCGCGGCGCCGTTCGAGGCCAGGCCGCAGGCCGACCGCACGAACCCGCTGGTCGCCAGGCCGTCGCAGCGCCCGATCACGATCGACGCCCCCGGCGACGCGGTCCACGCCGATCACTGGTTCGAGGCGAGCCGCGCCGTCGACAAGATCGAGAAGCTCGATCAGTCGTGGGGCACGATGGCGGTGCCGCGCACCACGCCGCCGGCCCGCAGCCGCAAGCTGATCGCGCCGCTCGCGGTGCTCGCGCTCGCCGGCGTTGGCGTCGGCGGCTACCTCGCGCTGCGCGGCGACTCGACGCCCAAGCATTCCGTGCCGCCGACCTCGGTCGTCACCGCGCCTGCGCCCGCGCCCAAGCCGGAGCTGCCTCCCGTGCCGCCGCCTCCGGCGGCCGAGTCGATCAACGCCGCGACCGCGACCGCGGGCGGCAGCCAGCCCGAGCCGCCGACCAAGCAGGAGGCTGTCGCTCCGGCTGCCGCTCCGGCTCCGGCTCCGGCTGCCGCTCCGGCTGCCGCTGCCGCTCCCGCTCCGGCTCCCGCCGCCGCCGCCGCCGACACCCACGAGATCGAGACCACCCGCGGTGTCGTCGAGCTCGTCGACGTCCGCCTCGACTCGCGGCCCGCCGGCGCGACCGTGATGCTCGTCGACAACGGCAAGACGTCGTTCCTCGGCACCACGCCGGTCGCCGCGTCGCTCGATCCGTCGCGCAGCTACGACATCGTGTTCACCGCCGCGAACCACCCGACGCAGATGGTCCACGTCGATCCGACGAAGACCCACCGCGTCGAGCTCGTGCTCGGCCACCACGGCGCGCCGGGCAAGGTCACGACGACGCCGCTGACGAAGTAGCGCCTACTGGATCTTGCAGCTGTTCGCCGCCGGCGGCTCGCACGCGCCGTTCGCGGTGCAGGTCGCCGGCTTGCTCGGATCCATGTACTGCGGAGGGCAGTCCGAGCCGTTGTTCGCCGGCGTGCAGCTCTGGCTGCACACCGTGAAGCCCTTGTCGGCGAACGGCACGCACATGCCGTTGTTGCAGTCGTGCTCGGTGTTGCACGGGTCGTAGATCATGCCGATGCACTTCTGACCGCCGTCGGATTTCGGCGAGTCGCCGGTGCACGCCGCGGTCGCGATCACGCTCGCGACCCCCAGCGCGACCACCCGTGCAAAGCTGCGCATACCGACATCGTACACGAACACTCGCGCGCGCTGATGATGTACGGTCCGAGCAAGGAGGCCTGCGTGGCGCATATCGACGTGTTCAAGGGCTGGGCCGAGACGATCCGGCAGGACATCGACGCGTACAAGGCGGTGCTCGAGAGCAAGCACGCCGACGAGCACTCGAAGAAGCTCGCGGGCGGCGCGCTGTCGTATCTCGTCAGCAAGCTGGATCTGATCCCCGACTGGAACGAGGGCATCGGTGTGATCGACGACGTGATGGTGCTGCGCGTGTGCGCGCAGCTGATGCTCGACTACGAGCGCGGCCAGCTGCCGTCGAGCGCCGAGTTCAGCCTCGATCGCATGGCGAACGAGGCCGACAAGATCAAGACGTTCCTCGGCGGGCCGATCTACGACAAGCTCAAGGCCTACTGCGCCAAGCTCGAGGATCACGCGGTGCGCGGCCGCACGCCGGGCCAGCTCTCCGAGGATCCGGCGCTGCGCAAGACGTTCTACGTCGAGCTCGACGACGAGCTGAAGAAGACGGTGCCGATCGTCATCAACGATCCGACCGATGCCGAGCTGCGGCTCAAGGCGTACCTCACGCACAAGCTGCAATGATGAAGACGGCGATCGCGATGCTGTCGATCTGGCTGGCCGCGGCGGGCGTCGCGCGGGCCGGCGACACGTTCGAGGCCAAGGCGGGCAGCGCGCAGCGCGTGCGCCGGATCGAGAACCTCGTGTGGGCGCTGACCGCGCCGTGCGATCAGGGCGACGACACCGAGCAGCGGCAGTGCCGCATCGTGCGCGATCACCGCGCCGCCGAGCTCGCCGGGCAGACGCTGCTCGTCGAGGCCGACAAGGACGCGTTCGCGCTCGGCGCGTTCGACGCCCAGAAGAAGTCGGCGGCGCTCGCGCTCGCCGGCTGCGTGCGCTGCAGCGGCGTCGAGATCGACGGCAAGACCTGGTACGTCGTCGCGGGCGGGCCCAGGCTCGACGGCGCCGGCGTGCACGGTGCGGCGCTCGGCACCACCACGCGGACGTTCCCCGACGCCGCCGCCGCGAAGGCGTTCGCGACGAAGGTCGCCAACGCGCGCGTGCAGCTGCTCGTCCAGGTGCCGGCGAAGGCGAAGTGGGCCGAGGCCGGCAAGCAGGGCGTGTCGCTCGACGTCGTCGGGTGGCGCGTGATCGCGCCGTGCGACGGCTCGATCGTCGTCGCGAATCCGCCGTCGCAGGCGGTCCAGCCCGACAAGAAGGCGTGCACGCCGATCGCGTCGGCGAAGCCGGCCGAGACCGCGCCGAGGCTCGACGAGCTGTCGACGTGGACGATCAAGGACGCGATGCAGCCGGTCGTCGCCGAGGCGAACCGCTGCTTCAACAAGTTCGGCGTCGCCGGCACGGCGAAGCTGAAGCTCACGGTCACCGGCGACGGGGCGATCGCGAAGTACGAGCAGCAGGGCGACTTCACGGGCACGCCGACGGGCGAGTGCCTCGACAAGGCGATCGAGAAGGCGGCGTTCCCGCGGACGAAGAAGCCGCAGACGTCGTTCATGTATCCGATCCGGCTGCGGTAGCCGTGGACATCGACGAGCGAAGCGAGTCGGTAGGGGGTGGGGACCCTGCCGGCTG
>JBLMXA010000449.1:0-8227 GCA_050257515.1 Acidobacteriota bacterium
GCACGATCGTTTCGTGCGCGTCCAGCCACTCGCGATTCCCGAAGTCACGTTCTGCCTCGACGACGTCTTGAAGTAAGGATCACGGGCTGGCTCGGCGTCGATCCCGACCGCGACGCGGCAGGGGCTACTTCAGCACGAGCTCGATGCCGACGTTGTAACCGTGCACGACGCCATTGCCGGCGTTTTCGTTCATCGTCGCGTTGATGTGGAACACGCCCGAGGTGTCAGCCTGCGCGGCGCTCCCGCTACAAATGTAGTCCGGCCCGGCGCCGGATAGCTGGAGCTCACCGGTATCGGTCGAGCCGACCCAGATGTCGCAGTCACAGCCGGCCAGGCCTCCCAGCGCCGTGGCAGTCGCCTCCACAGACTGATTGGGGTTGAGGCCGGTGATATGGATGATGCCGGTGAGCGGGTCGCACTCCGAGCCCGACGGGGGGCCGTACAGCAAGTAACTCGTGCCGGGTGTGTTGGTCGACGCCGCGATCACATCGGGGTCGTCGACGTGTCTTCGTGCCAGGCGCGCGGGACACAGCCACTCGCATCCGCCGAGGCGTTGGCATCCTTGACGTGGTCCGCCGAGCGGTCACACGCCGCGAGCAGCGCGAGCAACAGCGGTAGTCGTACGGTCACGGCTTGTTCGAGGATAGCGCCGACGACGCATCGAAACTGCAGCGATCATCACAGCGACCAGACCGCCGCCGCCGCCACCCGCGTCGCAGCCGAAGCCGCCGTCGACGCGATCGCCGCGGTCGCCGAGGTCGGTCCACCAGTCCTTGCTCGACATCACGAGGTACGACGTGAAGTAGGTCGCCGACGCGTTGCCCGCGGCGTCGACGGCAACGAGCATCACCATGTTCGGCTCGCGCGTCTGCAGGCCCTCGAGCGTGACGCCGGTGGCCGTCGGATCGGGAACGTCCGCGCACAGGAACGCCGGATCGAGCTGCGCGATGCCCTGCGGGATCACGATGTCGTCGGGCGGCGGGAACCCGGTGTCGATCGCCGACGGGTGGAGCGGGACGTCGTACGACAGGCCGCACAGCGCGCGCGCGGTCGTGTAGCGCGGCGCGGGAGGCGGCCGCGTGCTCGCGGGCTCGCCGGCACCGCGCGTCGCGCAGAACACCTGGTACGCGACGATGTCCGACAGATCGTCGGGAGGCGTCCACGCGAGGTCGATCGACGATCGCTGCGGCGACGCGACAAAGCCGGTCGGCAGCGGCGGCGCGAGCGCGTCGGCGGCGACCGGCGCGCTCGCGAAGTAGTCGTAGACGCCGTCGCCGTCGCCATCGGCGATCGCCCACTCGGCCGACGCGAGCGCGCGAAAGTCGCACACGTTCGCGGCCGGCTCGGGCTCCATCACGTCCCACACGCCGAGCTCGGGGCGCGCGGGCGTCGCGAGCGTCGCGAGATCGGCGATCGTCGTGACGCGGTGACAGCCCGCAGCGCGCGCCGCGTCGTCGTCGCACGCGGCGCCCACCCACAGCTCGAGCGGGCGGTCGACCGGCGCCCCGGCGAGCGACAGCTCGTAGGCGAACGTGCGCTCCACGAAGCTCGGGCCGGAGGCGTGGAGCTGGCTGCACGCACAGTGCGCGAGGTTGAAGTAGCGCGCGGGATCGGCTGCCGGAGCGAGCTGAGGATTGCCGTCCTCGTGCAAGTACAGGCCGCCGAACGCGATCGTGCCGCCGCCCGGCAGCGTCGTGCCGGCGTGTGCCGCGGTTGCCGTGCACACGACCGCGACGAGCCATGCACGCCCCATCAGCTCATTGTACGCTGGGCGCGGTGGAGACGTCCCAGGATCGCGCGTCCGCGAAGCTCGCCCACGTGCTGGCGTCGCCGGCCGGCGTGCTCGTGATCCTGCCGCTGCTCGTGATCGGCGCCGGCGTCGTCGTGATGTGGCTCGGCCGCAGCGCGACGCGCGACGCGACCGACTCGATGGCGCGCCACGCGCTCGTCGCGCAGGCCGCCGACGTCCAGCACGACGTCGCGTTCGCGCTCGATCAGGCCGATCCGCTGATGACCGCGCTGCGCCCGCTCGCGAACGTCGCCTACCCGCGCGACGAGTTCGCGATCCGCCTGCGCGACTACGTGATCGGCCGCCCGGGCATCGCGAACGTGTCGATCGCGTTCCCGAGCGGCCTGCTGCGCGGCACGTTCATCGACACCACGACCGGCCAGCTGCGCGTGCAGGAGAGCCAGGTCACCGAGCACGGCACCGAGCGCGTCGAGCTCGCGTTCGACGACACCGGCGTGCGCGAGGTCTCGCACGAGACGAACAACTACGACCCGCGCACGCGCCCGCACTACACGAGGGCCGTCGAGGCGAAGACGCGGGTGTGGCTGCCGCCGCGCACGTTCTTCTCGTCGCACAAGACCGGCCTGACCGTCACCGAGCCCGTGTTCGGCCCCGAGGGCGAGCTGCGCGCGGTGACGACCGTCGACTTCGACGTCGGCGCGCTGTCGTCGTTCATCGAGCGGCCGCCGTTCGATGGCGCGCGCACGATCGTGTTCGCCGCCGACGGCACGATCCTCGCCTACCCCGCCGCGGCGCTGCCGAAGGTCGCGGTGCAGCAGAACCGGCTGCTCCGCCACGAGGACTTCGCCGACCCCGCGCTCGAGGCGCTGTTCGCCGCGATCGGCTCGACGCCGGCGAGCCAGCAGCGGTTCCTGCAGCTGCATGCCTCCGACGGCGACTACCTCGCGTCGGTCGCGCCGGTCGGCGGCAAGCGCGCCGGGATCGCCGCGCCGATCGACTGGTACCTCGCGACGCTCGTGCCCGAGCGCGTGCTGCTCGGGCCGACGCGCCGGCTCGAGAAGCAGAGCCTGCTCGCGTCGGGCGGCGCGCTCGCGATCGCGATGGGCGTCGCGCTGATGTTCGCCTGGAACCTCGTGCGCATGCGGCGCGCGGTCGGCGCCGCGCAGAAGGCGGCGGCGTTCGCCGAGGAGCGCGCGAAGGAGCTCGGCAGCTACCGGCTCGTCGAGAAGCTCGGCATCGGCGGCATGGGCGAGGTGTGGCGCGCCGAGCACCGGCTGCTCGCGCGAAACGCCGCGATCAAGCTCGTGCGGCCCGACGCGCTCCGCGATCCGAACTTCGCGCCGCGCATCCGGGAGCGGTTCCGCCGCGAGGCGCAGACGGTCGCGTCGATGCGTTCGCGCAACACGATCGAGCTGTACGACTACGGCGTCACCGACGACGGCACGTTCTTCTACGTGATGGAGCTGCTCGACGGCGTCGATCTCGACAAGCTCGTCCGCCAGCACGGCGCGCTGCCGGCCGCGCGCGTGATCCACCTGCTCGTGCAGGCGTGCCACTCGCTCGCGGAAGCGCACGACGCCGGCCTGCTCCACCGCGACATCAAACCCGCGAACCTCGTCGCGTGTCGCGCGGCCGACGAGGTCGACGTGCTCAAGGTGCTCGACTTCGGCATCGTCCAGGTGATCAGCGAGCCGGCGAGCGATCCGATCACGAGCGTCGCGCTCGACCAGCCGGGGCCCGCCACCGGCGAGCGGTTGACCCAGGCCGGCGCGGTCGTCGGCACGCCGGGCTACATCGCGCCCGAGGCGGCGTACGGCGAGCGCACGATCGACGCACGCGCCGATCTGTACGCGCTCGGCTGCGTCGCGTGGTGGCTGCTCACCGGGCGCGAGGTGTTCCCGCGCGAGGACGAGGAAGCGGCGCTGCTCGCGCACGCGCGCGATCCCGCTCCACCGCTGCGCCCGCGCGTGCAGGGCTGGCTGCCCGAGGAGCTCGAGCTGATCGTTCACTCGCTGCTCGCGAAGCGCCCGCAGGAGCGCCCCGACGACGCGCGGTCGCTCGCGAAGCAGCTGCGCGCGATCGCGATCCCGGCCGAGCACGCGTGGACCGACGAGCTCGCGCAGGCCTGGTGGCGCGAGCATCGCCCGGCTCCCGCGCCCGCCGGCGCGCCGGCGATCCCGACCGGCGAGCCGGTGTCGCGCCTCATCGTCGCGCAGCGCGACGCCGCGCCGACGGTCGTCCCCGCGATCGCACCCGATGCCGCCACCGTCGAGCAGCGGCGCAGCGAGAGGAGCTTGCGTTGACGAAGTACCTGGCCATCGTCGCGCTCCTGACCGCGACGGCGCACGGCGAGTCCTGGCACGAGGGCAAGTACGGCAAGAACCGCGTCACCCACGTCGTGATCACGGTCGGAAGCGGCGCCGCGTTCGCGCTGTCGGAGACCGTGCTGAAGCCGAGCTTCGCGTCGCTGACGTGCCGGTGGTGCGTGCCGGACTCGCTCGACGCGAGCGTCCGCAACGACGTCGTGTGGCAGCACCCGAGCACCGCGGTGCTGCTGTCGAACATCGAGGGCTACGCGGTCGCGCCGGCGTTCGCGATCGGCATGACGCTCGCCGGCACGCTGACGTCGCACGACACGAGCACCGGCGCGATCCTCGACGACCTCGTCCCGGTGCTCGAGACCGCGGGCCTCGCGCAGATGCTGGTGCAGCCGGTCAAGTTCGCGGTCGCGCGCGCGCGCCCGTACGCGTACTACACGCCGCCGGCGAAGGCCGGCCTCGACGACAACGTGTCGTTCTTCTCCGGCCACAGCACGCTCGTGTTCTCGGTCGCGACGAGCGCGGGCCTGATCGCGCACAAGCGTCACTACTGGACCGAGCCGTACATCTGGATCGGCGGCTACGCGCTCGCGGCGTCGACCGCCTATCTGCGCATGGCCGGCGACAAGCACTACCTCACCGACGTGCTCACCGGGAGCGTGGTCGGTGTGGCGGCAGGGCTCACCGTGCCCTTGATGATGGATCGCAGTCGCACGATCGAGATCACACCGACCGCCAATGGCATGGCGATCGCCGGCGTTTTCTAGTGCTAGCGTTTCGAGGTGCGCACCGCGCTCCTCATCCTGATCGCCGTCGGCGCCACCGCGCATGCGGAGCCGACGGGCAAGCACCCGCGGATCCTGCTCGATAGCCAGCTGCGCGACGCCTGGCGGGAGCAAGCGCGGCTCCCGCACGGACCCGTGAAGGGCGCGATCGCGCTGTGCGACGAGGCGCGCACGACCAAGGAGCACGATCACGCGCTGTACCAGGGCTCGGAGTGGGCCAAGACGCTGCAGGCGTGCCTCGTCGCGTGGGCGGCGACCGAGGACGACCACCACGCGCAGACCGCGATCAAGTTCATGACCGCGCTGCTCGACGATCGCGACATGCTCGGCGATCACCTCGGCGGCGACGAGTCCGCGCGCCGCGACGACGGCTACGCGATCCGCAACCTCGCGCCCTACACCGCGATCGCGTACGACTGGCTGCACGACCGCCTGCCGCCCGAGCTGCGCGAGCGCGCGCGCCACCGCTGGAAGGCGTGGCTCGACTGGTACCAGGCGAAGGGCTACCGCGCGCACGCGCCGGGCTCGAACTACAACGCGGGCTACGTGCTGTCGGCGACGCTCGTCGCGATCGCCGAGGCCGGCGACGCCGGCGCCGACGGCACGGCGCTGTGGAACGAGGTCGAGTCGAAGATCTGGAAGCAGGAGCTCGCGACCGCGCTCTCCGACGACGGCGTGCTCGCCGGCGGCGACTGGCCCGAGGGCTGGCAGTACGGCCCGCTCGCGGTCGCCGAGCTCTCGCTCGGCGCGCGCGCGATGCGCCAGCAGGGCGTCGACATCCCGGGCGTCGCACGCTGGCTCGACTCGCTGCTGCGCCACCACGTGTACGCGCTGTCGCCGGGAGGCGGCATGTACGCCGGCGGCGACACCGAGACCGAGGCCGCGAACGTGCCGCCGCACGTGCTCGAGCTCGACGCGATCGCGCTCGGCGACGCGTCGCCCGACGACAAGCGGTGGGCGCGCGGCGAGCTGTCGCGCCTGCAGCTCGCCGACAACGACTTCCTGCTCTACGACGCGCTCGCGGGCGTCGGCGACAAGCCGGTGCTGCCGCCGCGCGCGGCGTGGCCGACGTGGTATCTCGCGCAGGGCACCGGCACGCTGTTCGCGCGCACGCGGTGGGACGACCAGGCGGTGTGGTTCGTGACGACGTGCCACGCCGGCATCGATCTCGATCACCGCCACGCCGACGCCGGCAACTTCGTGCTGTCGCGCGGCAAGGACGACGTGATCGTCGATCCGTCGCCGTACGGCTCGCAGTCGACGCTGACGAGCAACGCACCGACGGTCGCGTCGGCGCAGTTCCCGAAGGACTACATCCCGAGCCAGGCGAGCTGGAGCGAGAAGACCGGCTTCGACTTCGCGACGCAGCGCAAGAGCGGAGTGATCGCCGCGCGCTGCGATTACTCCGATCAGTACAAGTTCCAGGATCGCAGGAGCGACGTGCCCGACGCGTTCCGCGACCTGGTCGTGCTGCCCGGCGCCGAGGGCAAGGACGCGATCGTGATCGTCGTCGATCGCGCGAACACCGGCGGCGACAGCCGCGACATGTACCTGCGGTTCCGCACGCCCGGGCACCTCGCGCTGAGCGGCGAGGTCGGCACGGCGACCGTCGGCGGCACGCAGCTGACGATCGCGCCGATCGTCAAGACGTCGGGCAAGGCGGCGATCGGCGTGCCTTCGCAGAAGGACTGCTACAAGGAAGGCACCGTGCGCGGCCAGTGCGATGCCGCGCGGTTCCCGGTCACCGACTACCGGCTCGAGCTCGCCGGACCGCGGCCGTTCGCCGCCCACGTGCTGACCGCGATCGACGCGCGCGCGCAGGCGCCGGCGGTGATGCCGCTCTCCGGTGACGGCTGGCAGGGCGCGCACGTGCGCGATGCGACGGTCGTGTGGCGCACCGGCATCGGCGCCAGCAAGGGCAAGCTCGCCTATCGCGCGCCGCCCGGCCGTCACGTCGTGCTCGACGCGCCCGACAAGGCCGGGATGGCGACGGTCACCGCGAAGCGCGATGGCGACGCGTGCGTGGTCGAGGTGACGCCCGGCGGCTCGCTCCCGGCGCGCCCGCTGATCGTCGAGCTCGACGCGCAGTGCGACGTCACGCTCGATCCGGAGGCGCCCGCCGCGTCGGCTGCCGGCACGCGCCCCGCCGGCGCCGCCGGCCACCGCGTGCACTCGCGGCCCGCGGGCTGCTGCGGCGCGCAGACGACGCCGGGCTCGCCTATCGCGATGGCGTTCGTCGTCGGCGCGCTCGCGTGGCGCCGCCGGCGCGCGCCTTCTCGAGCTTCGCGACGCGCTTCTCGAGCGCCTCGTTCTTCGCCTTGAGCTCCTTGACCGCTTCGATCACGACGCCGACGAGGCCGTTGTAGTTCACGAACTTGTGTCCTTCCGGGGTGGTGCCGACGAGCTCGGGGAACACCTGCTCGACGTCCTGCGCGAGCACGCCGGCGTCGCGGCTGCCCGGCTGCTTGCCGTACTGCGCGGCGTCCTCGTTCCACGTCCACGTGACGCCCTGCAGCTTCGCGATGCGATCGAGGACGCGCATCACATCACCTTGATCGGCGCGGTGCGCGCGCGCATCGTCGCCGGCTTGTCGGACCCGTGGTGGTGGACGACGGCGATCCGCACCAGGTACGTGACGCCGCGCTTCAGGTGCCAGCGCTCGTCGGCCGTGCGCATGTCCTGCGCGCCGTAGCTGGCGCGCTCGCCGGGCAGATCGAGCAGCGCGACGACCGGGTTGCCGAGCTCGTCGGCGACCGGCCAGCCATCGCCATCGGCGACCGGCGGCGCGCCGACCACCTGGAAGTACGCGAGGTCGCCGTCGTCGGCCTTGCTGATCGGCCGGGTGCCGGCGCGCAGATCGCCGCTGGCGATCGCGTGGCCCGGCGGCACCGGCGGATCCTTGCTCGTGCTCGCCGGCGCCGCGGGCAGCGGCGACAGGTTGTCGACCTTCCAGTACCACTCGCGCTGGTCGTCGAGCGCCCAGGCGCCGCCGAGCGCGACGCGATCGCCGGGCTTGGCCTTCTTGTCGCCGAGCCGCACGCGGATCGCGAGCGCGCCGTTGCCGTCGGTGCCGTCGACGAGCCACAGATACGGGCTCTCGGTTTCCGAGCCCGAGCCCGAGCCCGAGCCGGGAGCCGTCATCGCCGCGAGCGTGCCGAACACGACACCGTGCTGGCCGCGCCGGGCGAGGTACTGCGCGCGATCGACGACCGCCTGCCACGCGGGGATCGCGCCGAGATCCGCGATCGCCTTGCCAACGTCGACGACCGGGTCCTGATCCTCGGGCGGCGACTTCGGCAGGTCCATGACGAAGTCGCTGCCGGCGCTGCCGCTGCCCGACGCCGCAGTCGCGTCCTTCTTCGTCGTACTCGTAC
>JBLMXA010000450.1:0-9867 GCA_050257515.1 Acidobacteriota bacterium
GCATCGCGCGTCGCCGCGACGACCTCCCGCCCGCCGGCGAGCTTCCACATCGCGGCCGTGGCGCCGCCGCCGCGATCGCCAGCGCGCGCCGGCGCCGCGCGGCGCGGCCGCCCTCGGTGACGGTCCGCACGAGCTGGGTGACCTCGGGGTCCTCGGGTGCGAGCGCGGTGGCGCGATCGGCGAGCGCGAGCGCGCGCGGCAGCCGGGCGTCGTCGAGCGCGTGCTTCGCCTCGCCGACGATCGTCTTGACGATCCCCGGCGTGCGCGCCTTCAGGTACGCGTCGGGATCCGCGAAGTACTCGGCGAGCTCCTTCGCCGGATCGCCGAGCCCGCCGCCGCTCGCGATCGCGCGCAGCTGCTTGCCGACCGAGATCGCGCTCGCCGGCCGCGCGCCGGCATCGGACTGCATCATGTCGGTGATCGCGCGCGACAGGTCGGGCCCGACGTTCGCCTTGCGCTTGACCGGCGGCACGAGCGCGCCCTGCGCGATCGACGCGAGCACCTTCGCCGGCGAGCCGCTGTACGGCAGCGCGCCGGTCGCGAGCTGGTAGAGGGTCGCGCCGAGCGAGTAGAGGTCGCTCTTCGCGGTCGCGGTGTCGCCGGTCGCCTGCTCGGGGCTCATGTACGCCGGCGTGCCGAGCAGCGCGCCGGTCTTGGTCACGAGCGAATCCTCGGTCTCGAGCCGCGCGACGCCGAAGTCGGCGAGCAGCACGCGCCCGCCGCTCGCGATCATCACGTTCGCCGGCTTGACGTCGCGGTGGATCACGCCGGCGGCATGGGCGGCGGCGAGCGCGTCGGCGAGCAGCGCGCCGACACAGGCGGCGAGCTCGGCGAGCAGCGGCCCGCGCTGCTCGATCTCGGCGAGCAGCGAGCGCCCGCGCACGAGCTCCATGACGATGTACGGCGGGTCGACCTCGCGCGGCGGCGCAGGTCCGCCGCGCTCCACCTCGGGTGCTTCGCCGCCGCCGACGTCGTAGACGCGCAGGATGTTCGCGTGATCGAGCGCGGCCGCCGCGCGCGCCTCGCGCTGGAACCGGCGCACGACCTCGGGGCGCTTCGCGAGGTGCGGAAACAGCACCTTGACCGCGACGTCGCGCCGCAGCTCGCGATCCTTCGCGCGGTACACCGTCGCCATCCCGCCCTCGCCGACCTCTTCCACCAGCTCGTACCTGCCGAGCACGTCGCCGGCGTGCACGACCCGCTTCGGGCTCGTACTGGTACTCGTGCTCGTGCTCGATCCGCCCGAGTCCTGCGTGTCCGCCAGCGGGTCGGTATCGGGCTTCTCGGTCACTAGCCGCTGTACACCACGTGCCCGGTCTTCCCCGCCGCCTTCGCCTGCTTCATCGCCTTGCCGAGCCGGCGGCCGACCTCGTCGGGACCGTCCTTCAGCGTCACGCCCTCGGTGCTCGCGATCGCGAGCACCAGCGCGAGCTGGCTCGGATCGCCCGGCAGCTTCGCCTTGTGATCGTCCCACGCCGACTCGGCGCGCTCCGCGAACGGCAGCGCATGTTCCGGTGACAGCACGGCGATGAAATCAGACCCACCGATGTGGCCGACGAACGCGCCGCCGCCGCTCGCCTGGCGCGCCGCCTCGAGCAGCCACGCCCCGAGGTTGCGCACGGTCTCCTCGGAGCGGCCGATGCCGATCGCGTCCTGGAACGAATCCCAGTTGAGCACGTCGACGTGGACGACCGCCGTCGGCTTGCCCGACTTCAGCGCGCCCTCGAGCTCCTCGTCGATCGCGCGCGACCCGGGCAGGTTCGTCGTCGGGTTGCGGTCGCGCTCGCGGCGCGACGCGCGGATCAGCGCGCGGCAGCGCGCCGAGAACTCGCGCAGGTCGAACGGCTTGGACATGTACGAGTCGGCGCCGGCCTCGAGGCCGGTGACCTCGTTGTCGACGCCGGCGAGCGCCGTCAGCATCAGGATCGGCGTGCGCGACCACATCACGTCGGCCTTGAGCCGGCGCGCGACCTCGTGGCCGTCGACGCGCGGCATCATCACGTCGAGCACGAGCAGGTCGGGATCGTGCGCCTTGACCAGCTTCAGCGCCTCGTCGCCGTCGCGGGCGCGCAGGCACAAAAATCCCGCGTCGCCGAGCGCCATGTTCACCATGTGCGCGATGGCGTCGTCGTCCTCGGCGATCACGATCTTCTTGAGAAGCATCGCTTCCGCCCCAGTGATACCGCCGATCTGGGCACCGGGTCAAACATGGTAGACCTGCGCTGTGATCGACCCCTCCGTCGAGACCACGGTGCTCGACAACGGCCTTGCCGTCACGACGGTGGCGCTACCGCACCTGCACACCGCAGTTTGTGCGCTGTTCGTCAAGGTCGGCGCGAGGTTCGAGCCGCCGGCCGACAACGGGCTGTCGCACTTCGTCGAGCACATGCTGTTCCGCGGCACCGAAGCTCATTCCGACTCGCTGGCGCTCAACACCGCGGTCGAGCGGCTCGGCTCGACGCTGCACGCCGAGACCGGCCGCGACTACACGCTGTTCCAGCTCGCGCTCGAGCCCGAGTTCATCCCGCAGGCGATCGCGCTGCTCGGCGAGCTGCTCGGCAAGCCGAGGTTCTCCGACATCGAGCTCGAGCGCGCGCTGATCCTCGAGGAGATCAACGAGGACTACGACGAGCAGGGCGTCGAGATCAACGCCGACGACATCGCGCGCGGCCTCGTGTTCGCCGACCACCCCCTCGGCCAGCGCATCATCGGCCCGCGCGACAACGTCGAGCGGTTCTCGCTCGCCGACGTCCGCCGCCACTTCTCGGCGTTCTACGGCGCCGCGAACGCGAACCTGTGCGTCGCGGGGCCGCTCGACCACGGGCGCATCGTCGAGCAGGCGGCGCGCGCGCTCGCGGTGATCCCGCGCGGCCAGCGCGCCGAGGTGCCGCCCGCCCCACCGGCGATCGGGGGCCCCCGCCTGCACCACGTGCGCGACGCCGGGTCGCAGACGTCGCTCGCGGTGCTGTTCCGCGCGATCCCCGAGCTCGATCCCGCGTACGTCGCGCTGGTCGCGCTGCTGCGCGTCCTCGACGACGGCATGTCGACGCGCCTGCACTACGTGCTCGCCGATCAGAAGGGCCTCGCCTACTCGATCCACGCCGCGATCGAGCCGCTCGCCGACGCGTCGCTGTTCGAGATCACCGGCGCGACCGCGAACGCGAAGGTGCCGTCGCTCGTCCGCGAGCTGCTCGCGCTCCTCGACGGGCTGCGCGCGGGAAACGTCGGCGCGGACGAGCTCGCGAAGGCGCGCGTGCGCTACCGCTACGAGACGCTCGCGTCGATCGACGACGCCGCCGCGATGGCGGGCTGGTTCGGCGGCACCGCGCTCTACTACCCGCCACCGTCGCTGTCGGAGCGGCTCGCGCAGATCGAGCGCGTCAGCGTCGCGGACGTCGTGCGCGTCGCCGAGCAGGTGCTCGCGCCCGAGAACCTCGTGCTCGCCGCCGTCGGCTCGCTGTCGCGCGCGCGGCTCGGCGAGCTGCGCGGCGCGATCCACGACTGGAAGTGATCACGGAAACGCCGCGGCGAGCGCCTCGGTCACGATCATCGTCGCGAGCGAGTCGAACGTGCACAGGATGACGCGCTCGGGCAGCGGTCCCTTCGCGAGCTCCTCGGCGATCGTCGCGATCGCGGTGTCGGCGGCCTCGCGCAGCGGGTAGCCGAAGATGCCGGTCGAGATCCCCGGAAACGCGATCGATCGGATCGCGTGCGCGCGCGCGACCTCCATGCTGCGCCGGTACGCCGACGCGAGCTTCGCGCGCTCGCCCGAGCGGCCGTCGCGATACAGCGGACCGACCGCATGGATCACGTACTTCGCGGGCAGCTGGTAGCCCTTCGTGAGCTTGGCGTCGCCGGTCGCGCAGCCGTTCAGGCCGCGGCACTCGGCGAGCAGCTCCTTGCCGGCGCGGTGGTGGATCGCGCCGTCGACGCCACCGCCTCCGAGCAGGCTCGTGTTCGCCGCGTTGACGATCGCGTCGACCTCGAGGGTCGTGATGTCGGCCTCGACGATGGAGATTCGGGCTCGCACGCTCATATTGTATATGGTACACTATCACGACATGCGGGTCGAGCGCCATCGCCACGCGGCCCCGCCGACGAGCTGGTTCCGCGCTGGTTTGGTTCGTGATACGTGTGGCCGATGCGCTCCCTGCTGGTCGGCGTCGGCGTCGTCGTGGTCGCGTCCGCGTGCACCTCGGGTCCCTGCGATCCGACGAAGCAGGCGTGCTCGTACGACAAGGCGGTCAGCACGATGACGGTCGCCGCCGGCCACGAGGACGAGGACACCTGCCAGAGCTGGACGCTGCACAACCCGACCGAGCTGTGGGTCAACAGCATCACGCAGCAGAACGACGGCGCGTACCACCACGCGAACTGGTTCTTCGTGCCCGACACCGACTTCGCGCTGCCCGACGGCACGTGGACGTGCTCCCAGAACAACTTCGACGAGCTCGCGGCGGCGCTCGAGGGCGGCTATCTGTTCGCGCTGTCGACGCAGTCGCACGAGGAGACGCAGACGATGCCGGCGGGCGCGGCGATCCGCATCCCGCCGTACAGCCGCATCATCGGCGCCAGCCACCTGCTCAACTCGACTGACGGCGACATCAAGACGACGATGCGTCTGACGCTCCACACGATCCCGGCGGCGGAGGTCACCGCGAAGCTCGCGCCCGCGCGCATCCAGTATCACGACCTCCACCTCGATGCGACGAAGCAGAGCTCGTTCACGACCGAGTGCGATCTCGACACGGACTACGCGAAGAACGCGTCGGGGATGCCGTTCCAGTACACGATCTACTACACGCTGTCGCACTATCACTTGCTCGGCACGTACCAGCAGCTCGAGGTCGCCGGCGGCCCCAACGACGGCATGGTGATCATGCGCCACGACGGCACCGGCAACAACGCGGGCACCGCGCTCGATCCGCCGATCGATCTCGCGGCGCTCGGCGCACGCGGCGTGCGCCTGACCTGTGGCTACGACAACCCGCGCACGGTCCCGGTCGGCTGGGGGATCGGCGATCAGGAGATGTGCGTGATCGCGATCCAGGCGGTGACCCAGGTCGGCTGGGACGGCGAGGTCAACGACGGCACCGACACGACCGCCGGCGTCGCGGCCGACGGCAGCGTCGAGCACACCGGGCCGTGCGCGGTGACGATGTTCCCGTGGGACTTCACGAAGCCCGGCGGCGTGGGTCCTTAGCGCTCCGGATCGGGGCGCGACGTGAGCCATCCGCGAGGCACCGTTCGCCAGTCGTCTCATGATGGCCAGCGAAGCGACGCGCATGGCAGAGTCGTGCGATGTTCGGAGGCGCCCTGCAGGATGCTCCGATCCGCACCCACGTCGTACGTGCGGCGCTCGCGCGGGTGCGAGCGTGCGGTGGGGGCCCGCGCGCGCTGATCGACCGGTTCGAGCTGCCCGCCGACGCCGAGACCGAGCCCGACGTCACGCTGCCGCTGCGCTCGCTCTACGGGTTCCTCGAGGCCGCCGAGCGTGCGACGAGCGATCCGTTCCTCGGGCTGCGCATGGCGATCAACTTCCCGCGCGGCATCTACGGCATGGTCGAGTTCATCGCGCGCAACTGCGCGACGCTCGGCGAGGGCCTGCGCAAGATCGTCGAGTACCAGTCGCTGATCACGAGCCGCGTGTCGGTGTCGTTCACCGAGCGCGACGGCAAGGGCTATATCCGCCACGAGATCCCCGGCGAGCCGCTCGCGACCGGCCGTCACTCCAACGAGTTTTTGATGTGCGGGATCGTGCTGCAAGGCCGCGCGATCGTCGACGCGCCGATCGTGCCCGACCGCGTGTGGTTCGCGCACCCCATCCCCCGCGACACCGGCGAGCTGTTCGTCCACCTCGGCACGAAGAACGTGACGTTCGACGCCGGCTTCAACCAGCTCGAGATGGCGGCGGCCGCGCTCGCGCTGCCGATCCGCTCCGCCGATCCGGCGCTCCTCGACGTGCTCGCGCGCGAGGCCAACCGCGATCTCGTGCAGACGCCGCCGCCGCGCACGTTCCTCGACCAGGTGTACGCCGCGATCGAGCAGCGGCTCGGCCAGGGCACGCCGTCGCTGCACGACGTCGCGCGCGCGATCGGCACGAGCGACCGCACGCTCCAGCGCCGGCTCACCGAGGAGGGCGCGACGTTCCGCGACGTCGTCGAGACGGTGCGAGAGCGGCTCGCGCGCCGCTACCTCGACGACCCGGCGCTCGGCCTCGGCGAGATCTCGTATCGCCTCGGTTATACGGACGTCTCGGCGTTCCTGCGCGCGTTCAAGCGGTGGACCGGGATGACGCCGAGCCAGGCGCGCGCGAAGCCGTGATAGCGTGCGCGCATGCGCAGCGCGGGTATCTGGGTCCTGACGGTCGTGGTGCTCGCGTCGGCGTGCGAGCGCGACAAGCACAAGGCGCCCTCGCAGCCGATGATCGACGTCGCGATGGTCTCCGGCGAGCTCGAGCAGCGCATCGCCGGGCTGTGGGACAAGGGCATCGTGGCGCAGTCGACCGACGCGTTCTTCAACGCGCTCGCCGATGCGCCGGCGGTGCGCGCGCGCGCCAGCGCGCTGACGACCGCGCTCGCCGACGATCCCGCGGTCGCGCAGCCGATCGCCGATCTGATGAAGCAGCTCACCGACGATCCGCAGATCCAGAAGGCGGCGCTCGCGCTGCTCGCGAAGCACCCCGGCGCGACCCCCGATCAGATCGGCGACATGTTCGGCGAGCACGTCGAGCAGCTGTGGAACCGGCCGCCGGTGTCCGACGCGTGGGCCGCGTCGTTCCAGGTGCTGATCAAGCGCGTCGAGCACGATCCGGATCTCACCGCGATCGGCCGCTCGCTGTTCGCGCGCGTCGCGCCCAAGTACAACGACGCGGTGCTCGTCGAGAAGTGGAACAACCGGCTGGTCGAGCTCGCCGGCGGCGAGACGCTGACGCGCGACAAGGCGAGCCGGCTGTTCCTCGATCACTTCTTCGCGAACGATCGCGTCGACAAGCTCGTCGCCGACATGCTCGCGAACCCGACGCTGCGCGCCGAGTCGGCGAACGCGCTCGCGAAGCTGCTCGCGATGGACTCGGTCTCGCGCGATCTCCGCGGCGGCGCGGCCGAGCTGCTGTCGGATCCGAGCGTCCGCGACGCGTGCATCCAGCTGTTCCGCGAGCTCGCGGGCGACACGCCTGCGCCCGCCGCGGTGCGCACGTCGCTCGACGCGATCCTGACCTCGCCGGCGATGCTCAAGGCGCTCCGCCGCTTGATCCACGACGCGAACAGCGATCCCGCCGTGTCCGCGATCGGCACCGCGTGGCTGGAGAAGATCGGCGCCGACCCGGCACTGCAGGTCGATTTCGACAAGTTCTGGTTCGGCTGGTAGCCGATCAGGTCCCGGCGGTCGCGCGCGTCATCGCCCGCGGCGGTGACGGCCGGGCCCGCGCCCGTTGCCGTTGCGCTGCGGCGAACGCGGCGGCGGCGCGCTGTGGCGCGGCGGCGCGGCATCGAACGGAACGCGCGACTGGTACGGATGGCCGTCGACGATCGGGATCTCCTGGCGCGTCAGC
The DNA here is from genome assembly GCA_050257515.1 of Acidobacteriota bacterium. GTDB lineage: Bacteria > Myxococcota_A > Polyangia > Haliangiales > Haliangiaceae > JABFXX01. The sequence goes on from JBLMXA010000450.1 coordinate 7,553, forward strand.
TTGATGATGTTGCGCCAGTCGGGTCGCTCCTCCGAATCGCAGAACGTCAGCGCCATGCCGCTCGCGCCGGCGCGCGCGGTGCGGCCGATGCGGTGGACGTAGGTCTCGGGCACCTCCGGCACGTCGAAGTTGACGACGTGGCTGACCTCGTCGATGTCGATGCCGCGCGCCGCGATGTCGGTCGCGACGAGCACGCGGCAGCGGCCGGACTTGAAGCTCGCGAGCGCACGCTCGCGCGCGTTCTGGCTCTTGTTGCCGTGGATCGCCTCGGCGGCGACGCCCGCCTTGACGAGATGCTCCGCGATGCGGTTCGCGCCGTGCTTGGTGCGCGAGAACACGAGCACGCGCCTCATCGCGCTGTCGCGCAGCACGTCGACGAGCAGCGCGCGCTTGTCCGCCTTCTCGACCATGAACACTTCCTGGTCCACCTTCTCGGCGGTCGTCGCGCGCGGCACGACCTCGACGGTCTCGGGTCGGTCGAGCAGCTGGTCGGCGAGCTCCTGGGCCTCGCGCGGCATCGTCGCCGAGAAGAACAGCGTCTGCCGGCGCGGCGGCAGCAGCCGGATCACCCGCTTGACGTCGTGGATGAAGCCCATGTCGAGCATGCGATCGGCCTCGTCGAGCACGAACACCTCGAGCGCGCGCAGATCGACGAGCCCCTGGCCGGCGAGATCGAGCAGCCGCCCCGGCGTCGCGACGAGGATGTCGATGCCGCGCTTGAGCGCCTGCTTCTGCGCCTCCATGCCGACGCCGCCGAAGATCACGGTCGAGCGCAGCGGCAGGTGCTTGCCGTACGTCGCGAACGACTCGCCGATCTGCGCGGCGAGCTCGCGCGTCGGCGTCAGCACGAGGCAGCGGATCGACCGGTGGCCGTGACCGCCGGCGATGTGAGCGAGCCGCTGCAGGATCGGCAGCGCGAACGCCGCGGTCTTGCCGGTGCCGGTCTGCGCGAGCCCGAGCAGGTCGCGGCCGGCGAGCACGTGCGGGATCGCGCGCGCCTGGATCGGCGTCGGCGCGACGTAGCCCTCCTGCGCGACCGCCTGCGCGATCGGCGGGATCAAACCGAGCTCGTCGAACCGTACTTGCTGGAGCATCGGGGCGAGATACCACTCTCGCCGCGCGAGCGCTACCGGTGGAACGACGGCACGACGTCGACTCGAACCGCGACGATCCGCTGCGGTTCCAGCTGCTTCGGCGCGCGCAGCGCGAGCAGCATCGCGGTCGCGGCGACCGCCGCGAGCACGTAGGTGGAGAGACGCGGACGTTCCAGCATGCAGGTACGAACGCATTCGCGGCCGCGCCGATCTATAGATAGCGATCGTGCAAGTCCGTGAATCTACTGGACGGTGACCGCGACGGTCCGCCGCGCATCGACGGGCCGGCAGACCTTCGTGCCGCACAGCCAGAAGCGTAGGTGAAGCTTGATGGCGTAGTCGCCGGCGGACTCGCCGCGCACCGCGATCTGGAACCGCGGCTCGTCGGCATCGGGGTCGACCGCGTCGGCGCGGCCGAGCCGGCGGCGCTTCACGGCCAGCGCGCCGTCGGGCGCGAGATCGAGCACGAGCGCGGCATCCTTCGAGATCGTGCGGCCGCGATCGACCGCGATCGCGACCGCCAGCGTGCCGCTGTCGCCGGCGTGCAGCGCGATCCGCTCCGGCACGCGCAGCTCGTAGCCCGTGTCGGCGCGCGCCTGAACCGGATCGAGCACGAGCCCGAGCCCGAGCCCGAGCACGAGGACGAGGACGAGTCTCAAAGGATCTGCGTCGCCAGCTCGGCGAGCGGCGAGCGCTCGCCCTTCGTCAGGATCACGTGCCCCGCGATCGCCTCCTGCTTGAACCGCTCGGCGACGGTCGTGAGGCCGTTGTTCGAGCTGTCGAGGTAAGGGTGATCGATCTGGTACGGATCGCCGGTCAGGATGATCTTCGTGCCCTCGCCGGCGCGCGTGATGATCGTCTTGACCTCGTGAGGCGTGAGGTTCTGCGCCTCGTCGACGATCATGTAGACGTTCGGCAGCGAGCGGCCGCGGATGTAGGTCAGCGGCTCGATCTCGACGAAGCCGAGGTCGACGAGCTCGGCGTAGCTGCGGCCGTCCTTCTTGTCCGTCTTGTTGAGCCCGAGGAGCAGCTCGAGGTTGTCGTAGATCGGCTGCATCCAGGGATTCAGCTTCTCCTCGATGTCGCCGGGCAGATAGCCGATGTCGCGGCCGAGCGGGAAGATCGGGCGGGACACGAGCAGCTTCGAGAACACCTGCTCCTCGGTCACCTTCTGCAGGCCGGCGGCGATCGCGAGCAGCGTCTTGCCGGTACCCGCCTTGC
>JBLMXA010000451.1:0-5197 GCA_050257515.1 Acidobacteriota bacterium
GGGGGGCGGCGGGGGTGGGGGGGGGGGGTGGGGGGGGGGTGGTGGGGGGGGTTGGTGTTGGGGGGGGGCTCGTCGTGCGTCGGCTGCCACGCGGTGGCGCGCTCGGGCACCGAGGTCGCCATGGGCTACGGCGGTGAGACGCTGCAGACGATCTCGCTGCCGTCGCTCGCGACCGGGATCAGCGCGGCGACGCAGAAGATCCCGATGGGCTGGGCGAGCTACTCGCCCGACGGCACGCGCCTCGTCGTCGCGAACAAGGGCGTGCTCGCGCTGTACGACGCGAAGACCGGCGCCCCCATCGGCGCCGGCGGTGGCAAGGTGCCGCTGCCGCCGATGCGGTTCGCGACCCACCCCGACTGGTCGCCCGACGGCGCGTACGTCGCGGTCGCGCTCACCGGCGTCGCGCCGACGAACCAGGACGTCAGCGCCGCGAGCATCGCGCGCATCCCGTTCCACGCCGACACGTGGGGCCCGACCGAGGTGATCGTCGCGGCGACCGGCAGCGACAACGACTACTTCCCGAGGTACTCGCCCGACGGCAAGTACCTCGCGTACGTCCACGCGACGACCGCCGCGCACGGCGCGCCCGACGCGAGCCTGCGCCTGGTGCCGGCGACCGGCGGCACGCCGATCGTGCTCGCGAACGCGGCCGGCGCGGCCGACACGATGCCGTCGTGGGCGCCGCAGCAGAACCAGCGCGCGTGGCTCGCGTTCGCGTCGGCGCGCGCGTATGGCGTGGTCGTTCCAGGTGGTGGGCCGTCACAGATCTGGATTACGGCGATCGATCTGGCGCACGCGGCGACATCGAGCGATCCTTCTGCAGGGGCGTTCTGGCTGCCGAGTCAGGATGTCACCGTGCTCAACAACAACCCCGTATGGTCGCCCTCTCCCACCCCCTGAGGCTCGCCGCGCTGGCCCTGCTCGTGGGGACGGCCACCGCGCGCGCCGAGTCCGCCACCGGCCTCGTCGTCATCGGCGACACGTCGATGCAGCCCGCGCTCTACTCCGCGCTCGATGCCTGGCTGCTCCAGCACGGCCGCACCGTCGTCGCCGACCCGCTCGACAGGGACGGCGTGTTGACCGTCGCGAACTGCGTGCAGCTGCAAGACCTCGCGTGCGCGCGGCGCGTCGTCGAGAAGCGCTCGCGCACCGACGGCGTCGTCTACGCGCAGGTCGCGAAGACGAAGGAGGCGGTCGTCACCGTCGACGTCTACTGGATCATCAAGGGCCACGAGGCGATCGCGGAGCGGCGCGCGTGCGAGGACTGCACGCCCGACGCGATCAAGGGCACCGTCGATTCGATCATGAACGTGCTCGCACCCAATGCCGGCTCGGGCGCACGGCTCGTGATCCGCACGAAGCCGACCGGCCAGACGGTCGTGATCGACCACGAGGTCGTCGGCACGACGCCGCTCGAGCGCGACGTCACGCCCGGCACGCACGAGATCGTGCTGATGCACGACACCCGCAAGGTCGGACAGAAGACCGTCGAGATCGGCGCCGGTGAGAGCGCCGAGTTGACGATCCCGGTCGACCTCACGCCCGAGAAGCCGCCGGCGCGCGCGTCGCGCATCCCGGGCGCGCTCGTGCTCGGGCTCGGCGTGGCCGGGATCGCGGCAGGTACGATCCTCTACGCGACGAGCCAGACCGACGACGGCACGCGCTACATGTATCGCGACACGCACCCTGCCGGCATCGGCGTCGGGATCGGCGGCGTCGCCGCGGTGGGCATCGGACTCATCATGTTGCACTACGCGCGATCGAGCGACTCGGCGCCGGTCGCCGCGTTCGACGCACACGGAGGGACGATCGGATGGGCACGCGCGTTCTGATCGTGCTCGCATGTCTCGCGGTCGGCGCGTGCGAGCGCGTCAGCTTGCACTACTGCGAGAAGAACCCGATGGACTACTCGCACTGTCCCGCGCCCGACGGCGCGCTCGTGCAGTGCACCGGCAACGCCGACTGCCCGAAGAACCTGCCGGTGTGCAACGTGTCGCTCGGGCTGTGCGTCGCGTGCCTCGCCGACGGCGACTGCAAGGACCCGAATCACGCGCACTGCGATGTCGACAACAGCCAGTGCGTCGAGTGCACGACGGGCGCCGACTGCGCCTCGGGGACGTGCCTGTTCGGCGGCGTGTGCCAGACCGTCGACAACACCGCGTACGTCGATGCGACGACCGGCGTCGACAACGCCGACTGCTCGATGGCCAGCCCTTGCCTGAAGGTCGCGACGGGCATCGCGATCGGCAAGCCGTTCGTGCACCTGCACGGCGCGTTCCTCGAGATGGGGGGCATCAGCATCAAGGACAACGTGAGCATCACGTTGATCGGCGACGACGGCACGACCTACCGGCGCATGGACAAGGGACCGGTGATCGCGATCGGGATGGGGGGCACGGTCGGGATCCAGGACCTCGACATCTCGTCCGCGCTGCCGGCGATGTGCGTCGGCATCCAGGCGAAGGTCGGCACGTTCACGTTCTCGCAGCTGACGGTCCACGACTGCACCGCCGGCCCGGGCGGCGGGATCAGTATCGGCGGCGGTCAGGTCGCGATCTCGCGCTCGAAGATCTACGGCAACCTGTACGGGATCTCGGTGACGGCCGGGCATTTCGACATCACGAACAACATGATCGTGCACAACGGCCTGATGGGCGCGAACCAGGCCGCGTCCGGCGTGATCCTCGGCGCGGGCACGACGACAGACCGCTTCGAGTTCAACACGGTCTCCGACAACATCGTCCACATGGGCGGCAACCAGTTCGGCGGTCTGTCCTGCCCCGCCGGCTTCATCGCGCCCGACAACATCATCACCGGCAACGTGATCTCCGGCGGCGTCAACACCGCCGCGACGCAGACGTCGCCCACCTGCACGGTCACCGGCTCGCTCCTCGGCGTCGACGACAGCGGCCTGAACTTCACGAACACGACGACGTCGCCGTACGACTATCACATCACCGCCAACAGCTCGGCGATCGACGGCGCGCAGGCCGACGCGAACATCACGATCGACTACGATGGCCTCGTGCGCCCGGTCGGCGGCTACGACTACGGCGCCGACGAGTACGGCAACTAGAACCCTTGGGGAAGCGCCGAAGGCGCGTTCCCCCAACGGGTCTGAATCGGCTCGCCGCGAAGCGGCGACGCGCGCGTGGCGCGCGGGTGATGCGAAGCATCACGGCCGAATTCAGAACTCGTAGCCGAGCGACAGGCTCGCCTCCCACGAGTGCATCGGCGCGAACCGCGTCGCGGTGGGCGCGGCCGTCGGCACCGCCGGCTCCTCGAGCACGAGGTTCGAGCCGCGCGTCGCGCGGAACGTGCCGCGGACGTCGGCGACCAGCCCGTCGAAGCGGTACGAGACGCCGCCGCCGACCGGCACCTCGACGACGTCGTCCTGGTTCGCGATGCCGGTGCTGGCGAGCGAGAACCCGTGCTCGTCGACGTCGTAGCGCTGCCAGCCGACGCCGACGAACGCGTACGGATCGAGCACGTAGTGCGGCAGGAGGTTGAGCCGCACGTCTCCCTCGAGGGTCGTGCCGATCAGCATCGCGCTCGACACGCCGAACAGCGACTGGATCTGCGTCGCGGTGCCGATGTAGCCGAGCTCGACGGCGATCGGCGCGTGCGTGCCGAACGCCGCGCGCAGGTCCCACAGCCCGCCGACGGGCGAGGTCGTGTCGCGCAGCGTGTGGTCGGTGAACCCGGCGATGCCGCCGCCGAGCGTGACCGCTACACCGATCCCGCTCTGCAGGTGCGCGTCGTTCCACGCGTAGTCGTCGGATGGGGCGCCGGTGTCGTCGTGCTCGACGGGAACGCCCGCCGGCGCCGGGCGCGCGACGAGCGCGCATGCCGCGGCGGCGAGCAGCGCGCACGTCCATGGTTTCGATGTCATGCGGACCTCCTGGGACTCGCGAGATCGACGAGCATCGCGTGTGCCATCGCGCTACGCTCGACGCTGCGATGTCTTCGCAGGTGGTGATCGCGTTCGCGACGGCGTTGCAGCTGCTCTACGGCGACGCACGCGCGCCCGAATGCTCGACCGTCGAGTGCCTGCTCGACGGCCGCTACGCCGCCGATGCGAAGGCGCGTGCGCTCGCGCTCGCGCTGTACGCGGACGGCGGCTCGGTCGCCGGCGTCGGCGCCGACGAGGTGATGGACGGCGGCTATCGCGGCAAGATCCACCTCGTGCCGCAGCTGCCGGTCGGCGGCTATCGCGGGCACCTCGCGTGGGTCGGCGCCGCGATGCACGAGATCGACGCGTTCTTCGCGGCGCAGTTCCCGGATGCCACGACACGGCCGGCGTATCGCTGGCGTGCGATCGCGTTCAAGTTCGTGCGGTCCGTCGGCAAGCGCACGCCGAGCGCGTGGGCGACGCAGTGGTCGATCGAGTACAACGTCGAGGGCTCGCTGCTGACGAGCGAGCGCGGCGTGCGCGAGACGCTGTTCCACGAGCTGTTCCATCTCAACGACGAGCAGCACGGCGACTGGTCCAAGCAGCAGCTCGCGGCCGACTACGACGCGATCGTGAACAAGTGCGGCACCAAGGTCGCCTGCCTCGCTCCCTACGCGCCGAACGACACGATGGTGCGCGGCGGCACCTACTACGCGTTCCAGCAGAACAACGGCGACACCGTGCACGAGTACGCGGCCGAGCTCGCCGTGCGCTACTGGAAGGAGCAGAGCGAGATGCGCGCACGCGGCAAGCTGTCGCGCAAGGCGTTCAAGTGCGGCCCGGCCGAGAACGCGCGCGCGTGGCGGGCACTCGTCGACGAGTTCTTTGCGGGCAGAGATCTCGTGCCTGCTTGCGCGAGATAGCGCGCGCTCCCGCGCACCGAGCGCAGGCGCACACCTCGCGTGTCGAAGTGCAGCCGTCACGTACGGGAGTGCCCGTGCGTCCGGGCACATGGCGTGCAGCTCGCGCGCGAGGATGGCGCTTTGGCATTGGCTCGCGGGAGCGAGCGATCCACGGTGCCGGCGTATGGTCGTGCCCACGAGGCATGTCGACCTCCCTCCCACCTCGGAGAGAAGACCCAGCGTGCCAGCGAGCCTGCTAGACGAAACCCACGGGGATACGGAAGACGACGACCACGAGCTCGTCAGCTACGGACGCGACATCCTCGTCGTCGACGACAAAGAGACCAACCTGATCGCGATCGAGGCCGCGCAGACACAGCACGGCCGCAAGCTCGTCACCGCG
>JBLMXA010000452.1:0-5121 GCA_050257515.1 Acidobacteriota bacterium
CCCATTCACAACGAGGTCGCGCGCAGCGAGAACCTGGCGATGAGGCCGATCGAGATGACCGCGCCGCGCGGCAACGTCGATCGCGTCGAGGACCTGCACGCCCACGGCGAGTACATCGCGAGCCTCATGCACTGCGGCGCGTGCCACACGCCGATGCAGGGGCCGTACGCGAACCAGACGTTCGCCGGAGGCACGGCGTTCGGCGACGTGATCGCGGCGAACATCACGCCCGATCGCGACACCGGCATCGGGTCGTGGAGCGACCGGGACATCATCCGCGCGGTGCGCGAGATGAAGGACGACGCGGGGCAGGACCTCCGCGCGCCGATGGCGAGCTACCGGATCGGCTGGTCGCACCTGTCGGATGCCGACGCGCGCGCGCTCGTGTTCTTCATGCGCTCGGTGCCGCCCGTTCACCACGACATCACGAACGAGCAGCCGAGCTCGGTGTCGCGGCAGCCATGAGGGCGTACCGCGACCGCCGCGACGCAGGCCGGCAGCTCGCCGGCATGCTCGCCGCCGAGTACGCGCACGACGCTGACGTCGTGGTGCTCGCGCTGCCGCGCGGCGGCGTACCCGTCGGCTACGAGATCGCGATGCGCATGGACGTGCCGCTCGACGTGCTCGTCGTCGTCAAGCTCGCGGTGCCCGGCAAGGAGGAGCTCGCGATGGGCGCGCTCGCGCACGGCGGTGCGTGCGTGATCGACTCGCAGATGGTCGCACGCGCCGGCGTGTCGCAGGCCGCGCTCGACGCGACGATCGCGGAGGAGCTGGGCGAGCTCGATCGCCGCGAGCGCGCGTTTCGCGGCGACCGGCCGCCGCTCGACCTCCGCGGCAAGCTCGCGATCTTCGTCGACGACGGCCTCGCATCGGGCACGACGATGAGCGCCGCGATCGACGCGGTCCGCGGCCTCGAGCCGGCGCAGGTCGTGTGCGCCGTGCCGGTCGCCTCGCCGCAGGCGTGCGAGGCGGTGTCGCGGCGCGCCGACCGCGTGATCTCGCTCATCACGCCGCGGCGGATGTTCGCGGTCGGACTCTGGTACGAGGACTTCTCGCCGACCACGGACGGCGAGATACGCGCGCTGCTCGACGCCGCGTACGCGCGCGGCGCCGCCGCGAGTCACGCCGCCTTCGGCGAGTGATGGTGGCAGTGGCGCGCGACGATCGCGAGCAGGTCGCGCGCGCGCACCGGCTTGCGCAGCGTCGCCTCGACGGCGACGTCGAGCATCGGCTCGTCGTCGATCCCGGTCATCACGACCGTCGGGATCTTCAGCCACTCGCGATGGCGGCGCTGCTCCTGACGAAACTGGTGGCCATCCACGATCGGCATGCATACGTCGAGGAAGATCAGCTCGGGCGGCGTCGTGCGCAGTACGTCGAGGCCCTCGCCGCCGTTCGATGCGGTGGTGACGGTATAGCCGGCCTTTTCGACGATCGCGGCCAGCATGTCACGCGCTTCCGGATCGTCGTCGATCACGAGCACTTGCGCTTGCCTCACGAACGATCTCTAACCTGCCCATCCGGATGAGCAAGTGAGCGCTCGCGCACGAGCCCGTGCGCGCACGCTCTCAGCGATTGGCACGCTTCTCGTACGTGCCGACGAGCTCGCCTTCCGCGAGCACGTGCCCGTCGATCGACGCGAGCAGCTGCGACTTGCTGTCGGCATTCGCGACCTTGGTGTCGAGCGCGTAGACGTGGAAATGGTAATGGTGCGTGCCGTTCGGCGGGCAGGGGCCGGCGTACTTCTTGTCGCCCTTGCTGTTCTTCATCGCCATCGCGCCCGAGGGCAGTGCGCTGCCGGCCGCGAGCGACGTCGTCGTCGGCGGGATGTCGGTGACCAGCCAGTGCGTGAACGTGCCCTTCGGAGCGTCCGGATCCTCGACGAGGATCGAGATGCTCTTGGTGCCGGCCGGCACCTTCGACCACGACAGCGGTGGGGATTTCTCCGCGCCGTCACACGTGTACTCGGCGGGGATCGCGCCGTTGTCCTGGAACGCGGTCGACGTCACGATCAGCTTCGTCTTGGCCGTGATGCGCTCCGACGGCGGCGAGTGCTTCTTCGCTTGGTCGTTGTCCGCGCGCACGCTCGTCGACCCGAGTACCAATACCGAAAGAAGTAGTCCTAGGTGAGTCCGCATGCCGGAAGCCAGCTGCAACGGACGTTCCATCACGTACGCTGGCGCTTCAGCTCGTGCTTCTCCATCAGCCGGATCAGCGCGAAGCGGGAGATCCCGAGCTGCTTCGCGGCTTGAGTCTGGTTGCCCTTGTTCGCCTCGAGCGCCGCGACCACCGCTTCTCGCTCGACGTCCGCGACGCGCTGCCGCACGTCGAGCGTCCCGGCGGGTGCGCGGCTCGGTGACGTCGCGCGCTCGCGCAACCGCTCGGCGAGATGCTGAGGCTCGATGCGACCCTTGCCGCTCAGCACGACACCGCGCTCGATGACGTTGCGCAGCTCTCGCACGTTGCCGGGCCAGTCGTACGCCGACAGGATCGCGAGCGCCTCCGGCGACACGCTCGCGACGTGATCGCCGAGCTCGGCCGACAGCTCGCGCGCGAACTGGGCGGCGAGCAGCGGGATCTCGGCGCGGCGGTCGCGCAGCGGAGGCACCGGGATCACGAACGCGCTGATGCGGAAGTACAGGTCCTCGCGGAAGCGGCCGCGCTTGACCTCCTGCTCGAGGTTGCGGTTCGTCGCGCACACGAGCCGCACGTCGACGCCGATCTCCTTGGTCCCGCCGACGCGCACGATCCGGCGCTGCTCGAGCACGCGCAGCAGCTTCGCCTGCATCGCGAGCGGCAGCTCGCCGATCTCGTCGAGGAACAACGTGCCGCCGCTCGCCGCCTCGAAGTAGCCGGACTTCGTGCCCACCGCGCCGGTGAACGCGCCCTTCTCGTGGCCGAACAGCTCGGCCTCGACGAGCGACTCGGGCAGCGACGCGCAGTTGAGCCGCACGTACGGGCCCTTCACGCGCGGGCTCAGCCGGTGCACGGCCTCGGCGACGACCTCCTTGCCGACGCCGGTCTCGCCGACGACGAGCACCGTGATCGGCGAGCCCGCGACGCGCTTCGCGAGCTCGAACACGTGCTTCATCTGCGGATCGAGGATCACGACGTTCTGGCCGCCGAGCGCGCGCACCCCGGCGACCGGCGTGCGGCGCGACGACGGCGCGCGCGCCCCGCGCAGCCGCTCGCGCGCGATGCTGACGAGCTCGCCCGCGCTCGCGCCGTCCTCCGGGAACGTCGCGGTGCCGACGTGGACCCTGATGCCGGCGCCCGCCTGCGCCGCGCGGCTGGCGACGACCTCGGCGGCGTGACGATCGGTCTCCGGCAACAGGAGCGCGAACTCGTCCGAGCCGTACTCCGCGAGCAGGTCCATGCGGCGCAGCACGCGGGCGATGCGCTCGACGTGCATGATCACCGCCTCGCTCGGGCCCTCGAAGCGGATCATCACGAGCGACAGCGAGCGGTGGTAGCGCGCGGCTCGATCGACCTCCGAGTCGAGCCGGTCGTCGAGCTCGCTGATCGTCGCGATCTGGCGCGACGCCTTCGCGACGCTCGCGCACGCGACGACCGCGACCGCGGGGCCGATCGTCACGGTGTCGCCGGCGGTGACCCGGCGCGGGCTCGTGATCGGCGTGCTGTTGACGAGCGTGCCGTTGCGGCTCTCGAGATCCTCGACGAGCACGACGTCGCCGCGCCGGCGGACGACCGCGTGCCGGCGCGACACCGCCTCGTGATCGATCTCGACGTCGCACGTGCTGACGCGGCCGAACACGACGTCGGCACCGTCGGAGAGCGGCACGACGCGCGAGCGCACCTCCGAGCTCGTCGACACGATCAGGTACCAGGAGTGTGCGAGCGTGTCGTCGATGTATGCCGCAAAGGTCGACGTCGTGCGGTCGTCGGCTGCCACCAGAACACAGTGTAGCGTACACTCGACGATTGGTGGCGCAGCCCCAGCCCGAGGTCGGATCGACTGCCAATAGTTACGTCGTACTCGCGAAGCTCGCGACCGGCGGCATGGCGGAGATCTTCCTCGCGCGCAACGCGAGCGCCGCGGGCATCGAGCGCTACGTCGTGCTCAAGCGGATCCTCCGGCAGCGGGCGAACGACGCGTCGTTCGTGCGGATGTTCCTGGACGAGGCGCGGCTCGCGGCGCAGCTGCAGCACCCCAACATCGCGCAGGTCTACGACACCGGCGTGCTCGGCGACTCGTACTTCTTCACGATGGAGTACGTCCACGGCGAGACGGTGCGCGAGATCCTGCACCGCACCTACGCGCTCAAGCTGCCGATCCCGATCGGCGTCGTGCTCGCGATCGTCGCGGGCGCGGCGGCCGGGCTCCACCACGCGCACGAGCGCGTCGGCATGGACGGCCGGCCGCTCGGCATCGTCCACCGCGACGTGTCGCCGTCGAACCTGATGGTCAGCTTCGAGGGCAACGTCAAGATCGTCGACTTCGGCGTCGCGAAGGCGGCGCACCGCTCGACCGAGACCCAGTCGGGCACCGTGAAGGGCAAGATCGCGTACCTGTCGCCCGAGCAGTGCCGCGGCCGCGTGATCGATCGCCGCAGCGACCTGTTCTCGCTCGGCATCGTGATGTGGGAGATGCTCGTCGGCGACCGGCTGTACAAGCGAACGACCGACTACGAGAACATGGAGGCGATCGTGCAGGGGCCGACGCCGGCGGCGCCGTCGTCGCGCCGCAAGGGGGTGCCGCCGGAGATCGACGCGATCGTCGGCAAGCTGCTCGCGAAGGATCCGGCCAACCGCTACCAGACCGCGGACGAGCTGCTCGAGGCGATCGAGCAGGTCGCGGTGCGGATCGGCACCGCGCTGTCCGCGGCGTCGGTCGGGCGGTTCCTGCGCGAGCTGTTCGGCCAGCGCCCCGAGCCGTGGATCGAGATGCAGGCGCGCGACGCGCGGCCCGAGCCGGTGACGGTGACCGCCGCGCCGGTCGCCGGCGAGCCCGATCTCGAGCGCGCCGACGAGCTCGACTCGCAGCTCGCGAGCGTGCCCGATCTCGGCACGCGCTCGACCCCGGGCGCGTGGGCGCCGTCGCGCCCGAACACCTCGCCGCCGCTCGCGCTCGTCCCCGACGACGGCACGCGCGACGGCGAC
>JBLMXA010000453.1:0-15310 GCA_050257515.1 Acidobacteriota bacterium
CGCTCGACGGCGGCAGGTCCTTGTCCCACGCCGGCAGCGGCTTGGGCGAGCTGCCGCAGGCAGCGAGCGCGGCGAGCCAGAGCGCGTTCCTCATCACGGGCGAACACTACACCGGCCGGCGGCCTCCGCGTGCTAGAACCGGCACGCATGCGGACGCGGCTGGAACGCAGCTATCGGTTCGAGGCCGCGCACTTTCTCCCGAAGGTGCCGGCCGGGCACAAGTGCGCGCGCATGCACGGGCACAGCTACCTGATCGAGGTCGCGATCGAAGGCGAGGTCGATCCCGGGCGCGGCTGGGTGATCGACTTCGCCGACATCGACGAGGCGGCGATGCCGCTCGTCCGCCAGCTCGATCATCAGATCTTGAACGAGATCGACGGCCTCGCCAACCCGACGTCCGAGCTGCTCGCCGCCTGGTGGTGGCAGCGGCTCGGCAAGACGCTGCCGGGGCTCGTCGAGATCTGCGTGTCGGAGACGCCGACGTCGCGATGTCGCTACAGGGGCGAGTGAAGGTCGTCACGCTCAACTTCTGGGGCATCGAGGCGCCGCTCGACCAGCGGCTCGAGCTCGCCGCGCGCCAGCTCGCACGCCTCGCACCCGACGTCGTGTGCCTGCAGGAGGTGCGCCCGCTCGATGGCGCGTCGGGCAAGACCACCGCCGACGTGCTCGCCGAGCGGCTCGGCATGCACGCGCGCTACGCGGTCGCCTGCACGTGGGACCAGGGCCAGGAGGGGCTCGCGCTGCTGTCGCGCCAGCCGCTCGCCGAGTCGCGCGTGCTCGCGCTGCCCGAGCCGCGGCCCGCCGACGCGCGGATCCTGCTGTCGGGGCTCGTCGGCGACATCTGGGTCCACACGACGCACCTGCATTACCGGCTCGACGACGGCGTCGCGCGCGAGCAGCAGGTGCTCGCGATCGACGCGCAGCTCCGCAGCCTCGGCCGCGACCACACGAGCCCGCCGCAGATCCTGTGCGGCGACTTCAACGCGACGCCCGATTCCGACGAGATCCGGTTCCTGCGCGGGCTCACCACGCTCGGCGGCCGCCGCACGCACTTCCAGGACGCGTGGCTGCGGCTGCACCCGCACGACGAGGGCCTCACGTGGTCGAGCGAGAACGAGCTGACGCGTCCGCTGCGCTCGCTCGACATCGATCGCCGCATCGACTACGTGTTCGTGACCAGCCGCAAGAAGGACGGCCGCGGCACCGTGAAGGAGTGCCGCGTCGTGCTCGACGAGCGCGAGCACGGCATCTGCGCGAGCGATCACTACGCCGTCTACGCCGAGATCCAGACGTCGTGAACAAGTAGTACGCTGGCGGTATGCGCGCGGGGTGGTTGCTCGTGGCCTGCACGGCGTGCCGCGCGAACTTCGACGCACGCGTCGACGCGCCGGCCGGCACCGGCGGCGACGCGTGCACGCCGATCGGCGGGTTGCTCGCGTACTTCCCGATGGAGCCGGGCGACATCGCTGGCAACGTGCTGCGCGATCGCTCCGGCAACGGCCACGACGGCACGATCATCGGCACGCCGGCGCCCGCGCTCGCGCCCGGCCAGGTCGGCAGCGCGCTCGACTTCACCGCGACGACGACCGCGTACGTCGACGTCGGCGGCCTCGTCGTCGATCAGAGCGGCGGCGCGGCGGTGACCGTGATGGGCTGGGTGCTCCAGCCGTCGGCGACCGCGAACGAGGTCGTGTTCGACTTCCCGCCGCCGAACATCCGCTACGACGTGTGGATGATCGCGCCGTACCTGTGCGTCAACACGCAGAACGGCGAGTGCTGGGGCGAGACCGGCGCGTTCACCGGGCACTGGCTGCACGTCGCCGCGATCCTGCGCAACGGTCTCGAGACGGGCAGCGCGCTGTACGTCGCCGGCCAGGCGCAGCCGATCGGCTGCAGCATGGCGACGTGTGCGAACTCGCGCACGGTGATGGATCCGCTGCGGATGGGCGCCGCGGATGGCTACGCGTTCCACGGCATGCTCGACGAGGTCCGCGTCTACGACCGCGCGCTGTCGGACGCCGAGATCGCGGCGCTCGCGTCCGGGGCGACCTGCCTGTGACGCGGATGTAGGTGGACGTAGCGCCGTGGCGCTGTCAGGGCTAGCCGGTTCCTGTCAGGGCGCCGTCCTGTAGGCTGCCAACATGGGCCGTCTGTACGTCTGGGTCCTGGTGATGGCGGGGTGCTCGTTCCGGCACGGTGCTGCGGGGGAAGCCGCGGGCCAGCTCGACGCGGAAGCGAGCGACGCGCGCGCGGGCGACGCGCGCGCGAGCGACGCGCGGATGATCGACGCGCAGCCGATCGACGCGTGCCCGGACGCCGACGGCGATGGCATCTGCGACGCGGTCGACGACTGGCCGTGCGGCGCCAAGCCGGCCGGGCCCGGCGCGACCGTCACCGACGCGCCGTCCGGCGCGAACCTGACGATGACCACGATCGACGTCAGCACGCAGGGCCAGCTGATCGTCGCGACGTCGAAGCAGGCGCTCGCGCTGTCGCTGCACTTCACGCTGACCGACGGGCGCTGCCAGGAGTGCATCGATCAGGTCGAGGTCGGCTGGATGCAGGGCACGACCGGACCGCGGAGCGGCTGTGCGTGGAACGGCGGCGTGCCGAACCCCGGCGGCATCAACACCGCGGTCACGAGCTTCGCGATCGCGGCGCCCGCGACCGCCGGCGTCTACGACCTGCGCACGAACATCGGCCAGAACACGAGCTGCGGCAGCGGCAGCTGGTGGGCGAACGAGGTCCCGGCGGCGAGCTCGACGATCGCGATCCTTTGCGTGCATTGACCCGGTTTTCGGGGTAGTCACGCAGGTCGCCATGCGGCACGTCTACGCCGACTTCATCGACCGGGTCGCCAAGCCGGCGCGTTACCTGGGTGGCGAGTACCAGGCCGTGGTCAAGGATCACGCGGTCGACGCGCGCGTGGTGCTCGGGTTCCCCGACGTCTACGACATCGGCATGTCCCACCTCGGGACGAAGATCCTGTACTCGCTGCTCAACAAGCACCCGCGGATCGCGTGCGAGCGCGCGTTCGCGCCGTGGCTCGACATGGAGAGCGAGCTGCGCGCGCGGGATCTGCCGCTCGTGTCGCTCGAGCGCCAGCGCCCGCTGCACGAGTTCGACGTGCTCGGCGTGTCGCTGCAGTACGAGCTGACGTTCACCAATCTATTGACGCTGCTCGATCTCGGCGGCATCCCGCTGCGCAGCGACGAGCGCGCCGATGACAGCACGCTCGTGCTGGTCGGCGGGCCGACCGCCTCGCACTGCGAGCCGATCGCACCGTTCATCGACGCCGCGTACATCGGCGAGGCCGAGGAGCTATTGCCCGAGCTCGTGCTCGCGTGGGCCGCCCTGCGCGGCAAGCGCCCGCGCAAGGACGCGCTCGCCGAGCTCGCGTCGCGGTTCCCGCTCTACGTGCCGTCGCTCTACGCGGCCGAGACCGATCGCGAGACCGGGATGACCGTCGTCGGCGCGCCGCTCGATCCGCGCGTGCCGGCGCGTGTCCGTCGCGCGATGGTGCCCGATCTCGACAGGTATCCGTTCCCGAGCGACACGCCGGTGCCGTACGCCGAGGCGGTGTTCGAGCGCGCGTCGGTCGAGATCGCGCGCGGCTGCACCGAGGGCTGCCGGTTCTGCCAGGCCGGCATGATCTACCGGCCGGTGCGCGAGCGCTCGCCGGAGTCGATCAGGCAGTCGCTGCTCGACGGCGTCGAGCGCGCCGGCTACGAGGAGACCGGCCTGACGTGCCTGTCGACGGCGGACTTCTCGAGCATCACGCCGCTGGTCAAGCAGCTCGCGGGCGAGCTGCGCAAGCGCGGCGTGTCGATGTCGGTCGCGTCGTTGAGGGCGTACGGCCTCAACGAGGACCTGCTCGACGAGCTCGCGCTGACGCGGATCAGCGGCCTGACGTTCGCGCCCGAGGCGGGCACGCAGCGCATGCGCGACGTCGTCAACAAGAACGTCACCGAGGCGCACGTCGAGGAGAGCTCGCGCCGCGTGTTCGCGCGCGGCTGGCACCGGCTGAAGCTCTACTTCATGATCGGGCTGCCGACCGAGGAGGACGACGACGTCCGCGGCATCGTCGAGACCGGCCAGCGCATGCTGCAGATCGGCCGCGGCCTGGTCGGCGGCCGCGCCGAGGTCACGGTCAGCGTCAGCTCCCACGTGCCCAAGCCGCACACGCCGCTGCAGTGGTGCGCGCAGGATCCGATCGACGAGATCCGGCGCAAGCAGCAGCTCCTGCGCGACACGGTGCGCGATCGCAACCTCCGGCTCAAGCACCACCACAGCGGCATCTCGTTCGTCGAGGGCGTGCTCGCGCGCGGCGATCGCCGGCTCGCCGACGTGATCGAGGCGGTGTGGCGCGACGGCGCGCGGTTCGACGGCTGGGACGAGGTGTTCGACCTCGAGCGCTGGGAGCGCGCGTTCGCGCGGTTTTCCGTCGACGTCGCCGCGTACACCGGGACGCGGCCGATCACCGCGCGGCTGCCGTGGGATCACGTCGACGTCGGGCTCGAGGACGGCTTCTTGCTCGCCGAGTACCGCAAGGCGGTCAAGGGCAGGGCGAGCCCGCCGTGCGGCAAGGTCGCCGGCATGCTGATCCACCACACGAACCTCGAGGACGCCGAGGCGAACACGAAGCGGCTCGTCTGCTACGACTGCGGCGTCGCGTGCGACCTGACGAAGATGCGGCACGACCGGCTCGTCGCGCTGCGGACGCTGGGAGCGGACAAGCGACCGAGCACGAGCACGACGACGAGCACGAGCCATCGCGAGACGGAGCGCGCGGAAAGGGTGCGGCTCGCCGGGCATCACGGCGCCGGCGCGCCGTACTCGACGTACCGGTTCAAGCTCGCGAAGGTCGGCCGCGCCGCGTTCCTCGGCCACCTCGATCTCGTGCGCCTGCTCGCGCGCAGCTTCCGCCGCGTGGACCTGCCGCTCGCGTACACGCGCGGGTTCTCGCCGAAGCCGCGGATGGTGTTCGGCCCGGCGCTCGGCCTGGGCGTGCCGAGCCTCGGCGAGCTGATCGACGTCGATCTCGAGCACGTCGTGCCGGGGCGGCCGACGTGGGACATGGCAGATGCGGCGCGCGTCGAGCTGTCGCCGGACGACGTGCGCGAGCGGCTCGCCAGCGTGTGCCCGCCGGGCGTCGAGATCCTCGAGTGCACGATCGTGCGGCTCGCCGGTCACGTGCTGGCGAAACATCCCGACCTCGGCCTCGGCAAGCTGATCGACGCGATCGATCTCGTGCTCGCGCCAGCGCCCGACGGCATCGCGCATGACGCCGCGCGGCTCGAGCGGATCGCGCGCGCGTTCCTCGCGAAGGACCGCGCCATGGTCGAGCGCGAAGGCGGCAAGATGATCGACGCGCGCGCGCTCGTGACCGAGCTCGACGTGATCGCGGACGCCGCCGCCGCCAAGCTCACCGCCGCGCTCGACTGGCCGGAGCGGCCGGCGCTGCTGCGCGCGCGCGTGCGGTCGACCAGCGAGGGCTCGATCAAGCCGGTCGAGCTCGCGCGCGTGCTCGGCGTGTGGGGCGAGCGCGCGCTCGTCGCGCGGCTCGGCGTGGTGTGCGGCGGGTCGGCCAGCCAGGGACCCAAGGCCCGAGACAGTGCTGCCAGTCGTGGGCAGCCCGTCGTGTAAGTCCGCGGTCGGCCGTCGAGATCGCCTGATTTTCGCTGGCGCGCTGGGTGCAAATCCGCGAGCAATGACCCGAGTGCGAGCGCAGCGAGCGCGAGGCTCCTCACGCGGATGCGTGCCGCGAAGCGGCCAATTCAGCTGCGCCGTGCGGGTCCTCGCTCTCGTCCTCGCAGCCGGCTGTAGCGCGGCGCACGGCGTCGCGCCCGAGCCCGACGCGCCGGCGGCCACCGGCGATGCCGCCGAGCCCGACGCGCCGGCGATGGCTGCGTGCACGAACGTCGACGACGCGGCGGCAACCGCGGTCGCGACCGCACCGGCGGCCGGCGAGTACGCGCTGACGATCACCGCGCAGTCGAGGTCGGCGACGAGCTGGGGCGAGGCCGGCAACGAGGCGGTCGTGCTCGAGGTCGCCGGCGCGCAGCGCGGGTTCATCGGCCACGTCGTGCTCCACCAGGGCACGACGCGGTTCGACTACGGCATGCACGTCGGCGCGCTCGCCGCGGGCGAGGCGGTGACCGTCCAGGTGTCGCCGCTGACCGCCAAGAACGCGCAGCACGCGGCGAGCATCTGCGGCGCGGCGCTCGTCGACGTCGCGACGCTCGGCGCCGCGGCCGCCGGCGTCAGCCACGCGCCGGAGTTCCGGTGGCCGGTGCAGAAGGCGTTCAACGACATCCCCGTCGTCGTCGGCTGGTCGAAGGCGCACTCGTCCTACCAGACGGTGATGACGAACGAGGACGGCGGCACCGCCGAGCAGTGCGGCGGCGGCGCGACCGGCATGCAGGCCGAGATCGCGCGGTGGGGGCGGTCGACCGACATCGAGGGCCATTACGGCTACAGCGGCACGCCGACGTGGGAGCGCTGCACCGGCCGCGTGCCGGTCACGACGAACGCGGTGCGGATGGAGGGCAACCACCCGATCCTCTACTGGGGCGACGGCCACAACCGCGTGTTCGAGAGCCGAGGCGGCTACGGCCAGACCTGCGGCACCGGCACGCCGGAGATGCCCGACGGCGCGTTCGCCGGCTGGAACACCGCGAACCCGAGCAACGCGCTCGCCGACGACGACGGCAAGGTGATCGTGCTGCGGCCGTTGCCGGTCGACATGGACGCGCTCGGCTACGCGACGTTCGGCGGCCGCCGCGAGGCGCTCGCCGACCACTACGCGCCGTGGGTGTACCGGCTGACCTCGCTCGAGCTGCAGCGCGAGGGCAAGATCGACAACGCCAGAACGTTCGGGATGTCGCGCTACCTCTACGTCGACGTCCGCGTGTCGGACGTCGGCGGCTCCGGCGACTCGTACTGCACGCTCACCGTGAGCGGCGGGTTCAAGCTGCGCGCGGTGACGGCGACCGGCACCGAGATCAGCTCGCCGCAGATGACCAGCGACTTCGTCGGCACCGGCCACGACTGGAAGCGCGTCGCGATCGCGCTGCCGGCGGGCGTCGGCGCGGCCGACATCGATCACTTCATCTTCGACGCCTACGACAACGATGGCATCTACCTGACCGGGCTCGGCGATGCGTTCGTCGCGACCGGCGACGGCACGACGAACGGCGCCAAGCTCGCGTACGTGCGCCAGGGCACGAAGACGCTGCAGGACTACGTCGACGACGATAGCTCGAGCTGCACGAACGGCGTCAATACAGCGGGCCCCGGCGGCGCGGCGTACACGTGCGTCGGCGGCCAGGTCACGATCGCGAAGTGATATAGACGGCGCGTGGCCATCTCGCTGTCCGTCAACTTGAACAAGGTCGCGCTGCTCCGCAACTCGCGCGGCGGCACGAACCCGTCGCCGCGCGTCGCCGGCATCGCGTGTCTCGACAACGGCGCGTACGGGCTGACGCTGCACTGGCGCGCCGACGAGCGCCATACCCGCAAGGACGACGTCCGCGTGCTGCGGAAGCTGTGCGAGGACCGCGGCGCCGAGTTCAACCTCGAGGGCGACGATCGCGAGGAGCTGATCGCGCTCGCCGAGGAGCTGCGCGTCACCCAGTTCACGCTGGTGCCGGTGACGCCGGGCGAGGTGACGAGCGATCACGGCTGGGACCTGCCGCGCCAGCACGACGTCGTCGCGCCGATCGTCGCGCGGCTGAAGAAGCAAGGCATCCGCACCGCGGTGTTCGTCGATCCGCGGCCCGAGATGATGGAGGCGGTCGCGGCGACCGGCGTCGATCGGATCGAGATCTACACCGAGCCGTACGCGGCGGCGTGGGGCAAGCCCGAGCTCAAGAGCGAGCTCGCGCTGCTCCAGCAGACCGCGCAGGCGGCGGTCGCGCACGGCATGAAGGTCAACTGCGGCCACGATCTCGATCTGCGCAACACGCCGCTGCTCGCGCGCACGGTGCCCGAGATCGTCGAGGCGTCGATCGGCCACGCGCTGATCTGCGACGCGCTCTACGTCGGCTTCGCCGAGGCGGTGCGCCGCTACGCGCGCGCGTGCAAGGGCGAGGCGGTCGACGCGCCGGTGACCCGCTGAGTTTGGGGGTATCATCGCGCGCATGACTCGCGACGTCCTCGAGCTCGGCAGTTCGCTCGGTTTCCTCGACGAGCTCTACGAGCAGTTCCAGGAGCAGCCCACCGCGGTGGATGCGAGCTGGCGCGAGCTGCTCGACGGCGGGGCGCGGCCGACGAACGGCAACGGTCGCGGCAACGGCCACGCGGCGGTGATCGCGACCCTGTCGCGCGCACCGAACGCGCCGGCGTTCGCGCGCCCCGGCGCGGTGACGATGTCGCCGATCGCGGCGCAGGCGGTGCCGAGCGTGTGGCCGGTCGTCAACGCGTATCGCAGCCGCGGTCACTTCGCGGCGAACCTCGATCCGCTCGGCCTGCTCGAGACCGCGCGGATCGTCGAGCTCGATCCGGCGACGTGGGGCTTCACCGCCGCCGACGAGCGCAAGGTGATCGAGCCGACGGGCGTCCACGGCCTGCCGCGCGCGACGCTCGCCGAGCTGGTCGCGCACCTGCAGCGGGTGTACTCCGGCTCGGTCGGGCTCGAGTTCATGCACATCTCGTCGCCGGCGCGGCGCAGCTGGCTCGCCGAGCGCATGGAGACGATCGAGCCGGTGCCGAACGACGTGCGCACGCGCATGCTCGCGCTGCTCATCAACGCCGAGCAGTTCGAGCGGTTCTGCCACACGAAGTATCCCGGCACGAAGCGGTTCTCGCTCGAGGGCAGCGAGAGCCTGATCCCGATGCTCGATCTCGTGCTCACGCACGCCGCGCGGCTCGGCGCGATCGAGGCGGTGCTCGGCATGGCGCACCGCGGCCGGCTGACGACGATCGAGCAGATCCTGCGCCGCCCGGGCCGAGACCTGTTCGGCCAGTTCGAGGACGTCGAGCCCGAGAAGGCGCTCGGCGGCGACGACGTCAAGTACCACCTCGGGTTCTCCACCGATCGCGTCGATCCGAACGGCAACGCGATGCACGTGTCGCTCGCGTTCAACCCGAGCCACCTCGAGGCGGTCGATCCGGTCGTCGTCGGCCGCGTGCGCGCGAAGCAGGTGCGCCACGGCGACGTCGAGATGCGCCGCGTGGCCGGCATCCTCGTCCACGGCGACGCCGCGTTCGCCGGCCAGGGCCTCGTGCCCGAGACGCTCCAGCTGTCGAGCCTGCCCGGCTACCGCACCGGCGGCACGATCCACCTGATCGTCAACAACCAGGTCGGGTTCACCGCGTCGCCCGCCGAGCAGCGGTCGACGCCGTACTGCACGGACGTCGCGAAGATGCTCGAGTGCCCGATCTGGCACGTCAACGGCGAGGATCTCGACGCGCTCGCGCGTGTCGTCAAGCTCGCGTGCGAGTACCGCGCGCAGTTCGGCTCGGACGTCGTGATCGACATGTACTGCTACCGCAAGTACGGCCACAACGAGAACGACGAGCCGGCGTTCACGCAGCCGCTCATGTACGACCGCATCAAGGTCAAGCCGTCGCCGGTCGAGGTCTACGCGAAGCACCTCGTCGGCGAGGGCGTCGTGACGCCCGACGAGGTCACCGCGATGACGCAGCGGCGCGTCGCCGAGCTGGAGGCCGAGCTCGAGGCGGCGAAGGCGGCGAAGCTGCGGCCCGAGGGCGCGTCGATGACCGCGATGTGGCGCGGCTACCGCGGCGGCATCGCCGATGCGCCGGAGGACGTCGAGACGCGCGTGATGCGGCCGCTGCTCGAGTCTCTCGCGCAGAGCATGACCGAGATCCCGCCGGGCTTCACGCCGCACCCGAAGATCGTGCGCCTGCTCGACCAGCGCGCGCAGATGGGCCGCGGCGAACGGCCGCTCGACTGGGGCATGGGCGAGCTGCTCGCGTACGCCTCGCTGCTCTACGGCGGCATCAACGTGCGGATGTCCGGCCAGGACTGCGCGCGCGGCACGTTCAGCCACCGCCACGCGATCATCACCGACATCAAGACCGGCCGCGAGCACCTCGTGCTCGGCCAGCTGCAGCCCGATCAGGGCCAGTGCCGCATCTACGACTCGCCGCTGTCGGAGGCGGGCGTGCTCGGCTTCGAGTTCGGCTACTCGCTCGATTACCCCGACGCGCTCGTGCTGTGGGAGGCGCAGTTCGGCGACTTCGCGAACGGCGCGCAGGTGATCGTCGACCAGTTCATCACGTCGTCCGAGGACAAGTGGAAGCGGCTGTCCGGGCTCGTGCTGCTGCTGCCGCACGGCTACGAAGGGCAGGGGCCCGAGCACTCGAGCGCGCGCCTCGAGCGCTACCTGCAGATGTGCGCGGAGCACAACATCCAGGTCGCACAGCCGACGACGCCCGCGCAGATGTTCCACCTGCTGCGCGGCCAGGTGCTGCGCCGCCAGCGCAAGCCGCTGATCGTGATGACGCCGAAGAGCCTGCTGCGCCTGCCGGCCGCGGCGAGCTCGCTCGACGAGCTCGCGACCGGCAAGTTCCAGCGCGTGATCGCCGATGGCGCAGCGGACGCGGCGAAGGTCACGCGCGTGCTGATGTGCACGGGCAAGATCTACTACGAGCTCGTCGACGAGCGGACGCGCCGCAAGCGCGACGACGTCGCGATCGTGCGCCTCGAGAAGCTGTACCCGTGGTGGCCGCAGCTCGTGACCGCGTCGATCGAGAAGTACGGCCAGCTGCGCGACGTCGTGTGGGTGCAGGACGAGCCGAGCAACATGGGCGCCGCGACGTTCGTCGTGCCGCGCATCCACAAGCTGCTGCCGTCGCGCGTCAAGCTCGAGTGCGTCGCGCGTGCCGAGAGCGCGAGCCCCGCGACCGGCTCGCACAAGGCGCACGTGATCGAGGAGAAGCAGATCTTCGACGCGGCATTCGGCTGACCGCAACCGCTGCCGCGGGCGTCGTGTCCACGTTATCGTGCGCGACATGTCTGCGGCCTCACGCTCGCTGCTCGTCGTCTGCTGCCTCGCCGGGTGCGCGAGCGATCCGCTCGCGAACCGCGGTGACCCGATCACGGACGGTCAGGTCGACACGACGCACGTGTCCGTCGTCGTCCTGTACGACAACGCGGCGGGTTCGCTGTGCAGCGCGACGATCGTCGGCCCGCACACCGTGCTCACCGCCGCGCACTGCGTGACCGCCGGCGATCCGCTCGATCACGCGATCGTGATCTCGGGTACCAGCTACGTGCCCGACTCGATCGAGCTCGAGCCGACGTACACCGGCCCCGACATCGCGTGGGATCCCGATCTCGCCCTGCTGCACTTCGCGACGGCGCTGCCGGTCGCACCGTCGCCGATCAGCCTCGCGACCGTCGATCCGAGCACGCCGGTGACGCTCGTCGGCTACGGGCTCACCGGCTACGGCACGAGCGACGCCGGCACGCGGCGGTACGCGCATAACACGGTCGCCTCGGTCGGCAGCTACACGCTGCGCTACGACGGCACCGGCGCCGGCATCGGCAACCTCTGCAACGGCGACTCCGGCGGGCCGACGTTCGCGACCTACGACGCTACGGAGTTCGTCGTCGGCGTGCACAGCTTCGGGCTCGCCGGGTCGTGCGGCAGCGAGGGCTGGGACGCGCGCCTCGACGTGCTCGCGTCGTGGCTGCGAGCGGCGTCGGGCGGCGATGCATGGCTCGTGGCGCCGCCGCTCGAGCTCCACGACATCACGGCGGGGATGCGCACGCTCGCGATGAACGGCACCGAGTACTTCGAGGTCCAGGCGAACGACACCTGGGCGAGCAACCTGGTCTACCTGATCGGCGCCGACCCCTCGTACACGTACGACTATCCGGGCGCCTCGTACACCGGCTACCTCACGGTCGATCACACGTTCGCGACCACCGCCTCGACCGCATACAACGATCAGCTCGCGGTCACCGGGCTCGATGGCGTGTCGCGGCCGCGCACCGGCTACTTCCCCGCGTTCACGACGACCGGCGGCAACAAGATGATGCTCTACGTCGCGCTCGACGGGTCTACGTACTACGCGGATCCCGAGCACGACGGCTACGGTCAGTACGGCGAGCTGATGGGTCGGCGCACGGCGATGACGCCGGCGAACCTCGCGCGCTCCGCGCCGCGCCCACCCGTCGATCACGATCCGCGCGTCACCGCCGCGATCGGGCAGGCGTCGCGGCGGTTCGGGCTCGGCGGGGCCGACGAGGGGCTCGCGGTGGCACGTCTGCCCGATCAGCGCGTCGTGATCGGCGGCTACGTCACCGGGCCCGCGGACTTCGGCTGCGGCTTCCTGCTGCAGCCCGGCGACAACTACGGCGCGTTCGACTCGGACGCGTTCGTCGCGGTGCTGAGCGACTCCGGCGCGTGCTCGTGGGCCCGCCGCATCCCGTCGGCCGGCGACGACGAGATCGACGACATCGCGGTCGACCTCGTCAACGATCGCATCTACGTGATCGGCCTGTTCGACTACTACAGCACCTACGCGCCGGGCCGCCGCATGTTCGTCGCGCGCTACGACGTCGCCGGCAATCTGGTGTGGCGGCAGGACTTCGTCGCCAGCAGCTACTATCACGCGATCGCGGTCGGCCAGGACGGCAACATCTACGTCGCGGGCTCGGTGCGCGACTCGATCGATCTCGGCGGTGGGCCGCTCGCCGGCACGGACTCGTCCGTCGACCTGTACGTCGCCAGCTTCACGCCGGCAGGGACCTACCGGTGGGCGCGGCGCTTCTCGGGGCCGGGAAACCAGGCGTCGAACGGCCACCTCGCGGCGGGGACGACGAGCACGATCACGCTGACCGGGCAGCTCAGCGGTGGACCGGTCGACTTCGGCAACGGACCGCTCCAGGGCGACGGCTTCGTCGCCAGCTTCAACCTCGACGGCTCGTCGCGGTGGTCGCACGCGTACACGAGCGCGTACCCGCGTGGCGTCGCGTACGGTCCGAGCGGCCGGATCTACGTCGCCGGCTTCGACACGGCGACCGTCGACTTCGGCGGCGGGCCGATCGGATCGGGCGTGTTCGTCGTCAGCTTCGACGGCACCGGCGCGCTGCGGCTCTCCAAGCTGCTGTCGACCGCGACGGCGGTCGTCAACGATCTGGCGGTCGACGCGCTCGAGCAGCTCTACCTGGCGGTCGGGCTTGGCGTGTGGAGCTACACGAGCACCGGCGTGCTGCGGTGGTCCGATGCGCCGACGATGTTTCCGCCCGGTGAGTTTTACGCCGTCACACCGGCGGTCGGCTCGGGGTCCGGATCGGGATCCGGTTCGGGTTCGGGCTCGGGCTCGGGCTCGGGCGCGACGACCGACGTCTACGCGACCGGCACGATCTACGACACCACGACGTTCAGCGACGCGACGCTGCACCCGTTCGGCTACGACGTCGTGCTGCGGCGGTTCGCGAACTGATCAGGGACAGCTGACCTTCACCGGCGCGGCGACGTTGCGGCTCTGGAACGTGCCGTCGCCGAGCTGACCTTCCTGGTTGCGGCCCCAGCACATCAGCTCGCCATCGGCCAGGAACGCGCACACGGTCGCGTAGCCGGCGACCAGCTTCGCGACACCGTGCAGCGGGGTCCCGTACTGCGTCATGACGGGCAGTGGCACGTACGTTCCGATCCCGGTGCCGGTCTGGCCGTGCTGGTTCGTGCCCCAGCAGTACGCGTCGCCGTTCTGCATGCGCGAGCAGCTCACGCCGCCGGCGGTCATCTCCGCGACGCCGGTGAACGGCGCGCCGCCGATCGACGACAGCACCGGCGTGGCGACGAGCTGGTCGCCCTGGTCGGGGCCGTCGCCGAGCCGGCCACGGCCGCCGCTGCCCCAGCACCACGCGCTGCCGTCCGCCTTCACCGCGCACGTGTGATCGTGACCCGCGACGAGCTGCGCGGCGTCGAACACGTGCACCGGCGACAGCTTGTTGACGACGGTGTTGTCGCCGACCTCGCCGGACGTGTTGCGGCCCCAGCAGAAGATCTGGTTGGCCGTCGTGCGGTAGCAGTTGTGGCTGTCGTCGTTGCCGCTGATCTGCGCGATGCCCGTGACCGGCGCGCCGGCCGCGGCGACGAGCACCGGCACCGCGCGCAACCGCGGCGTCGTCGTCGTGCCGTCGCCGACCTGGCCGAGCGCGTTGTCGCCCCAGCACTGCTCGCCGCCGCCGGAGTCGATGCCGCACGTCGTGTCGTGCGTCGCGGTCAGCGCCGTGAACCCGGTCAGCGGCGAGCCGTCGCTCGCGCGCGTCGCCGACACCGCCGAGCTGCGGTTGTTCGAGCTCGTCCCGTCCCCGAGCTGACCGTCGTCGTTCTTGCCCCAGCACCACACCGCACCGCCGGCGCGCAGCACGCACGTGTGCGCGACGCCCGAGTGGATCGCGGTCGCGTCGCTGATGAACGCGGTCGTGTTGTCGCGCACCTGCTGGCGCATCGGCAGATCGGAGCCGCCGACGGTGCCGTCGCCGAGCTGACCCTCGTCGTTCGCGCCGGCGCACCACACGGTGCCGTCGTAGCGGAGGACGCACGTGTGGCGGTTGCCGATCGCGATGTCGATCGCGCACTGCTGGCACGTGCCGTTGTTGCAGAACGAGTTGTCGTTGCACATCTGCAGCTCGCCC
Source organism: Acidobacteriota bacterium (assembly GCA_050257515.1). Classification (GTDB taxonomy): domain Bacteria; phylum Myxococcota_A; class Polyangia; order Haliangiales; family Haliangiaceae; genus JABFXX01. The sequence goes on from JBLMXA010000453.1 coordinate 14,621, forward strand.
TGGCAGCACTGCTGGCCGACGCCGCCGCAGCTGCTCGGTGCGTCGATCGCCGCATCCATGCCCGCGTCGGTGAGCGCGCCGGCAGGCACGCACGTGCCCGCGAGCCCCATCCCGGCGTTGTTCTCGAAGCGGTTGCCGGTCATGCATGACATGTCCGGGAACGCGCAGTAGCCCTGCGGCTCGCACGTGCCGTGGATGCCGTTCTGCACGCACTCGACGGAGCTCTCGCAGGAATACGCGCCGGTGTGGTAACAGCCGGCCACCCCCAGGATCCCTGCGCAGGCCACCAGGAAATGGAGCCGCACCGGATCAGGGTAACACGCTCGCCGAACGCGGGAGCGGTAGGTCTCGGTGGGCGATGTGGGCTAGCATCTGCCGCATGGCCGATCTGGTAGTTCCACAGCTGGGTGAGTCGATCACCGAAGCCGTCATCGCGCGCTGGCTCAAGCAGGCCGGTGAAGCGGTGGCGATCGACGAGCCGGTCGCGGAGCTCGAGACCGACAAGATCACCGTCCAGCTCCCGTCGCCGGTCGCCGGCGCGATGGGCGAGCAGCGCGCTCAGGTCGGCGCGACGGTGAAGGTCGGCGACGTGATCGGCACCGTCGAGGCCGGGGCGTCCGGCGTCCGGCGTCCGGCGTCCGGCGGGCAACCGTCACCGTCACCGTCACCGTCACCGTCACCGTCACCGTC
>JBLMXA010000454.1:0-2611 GCA_050257515.1 Acidobacteriota bacterium
GACGGTGACGGTGACGGTGACGGTGACGGTGACGGTGACGGTGACGGTGACGGTGACGCGGTGTGATCGGTGCCGGAGACCGCGACGGCGGTGATCACGCCGCCGGCGAGCAGCAGCGCACCGAGGACGGCGGGCAGCTTCCACGAGCGCGACGGGCGAGTGGACAGCTGGCCCGACGACGCCTGCAGCGTGGTCGGCGACTGCGCGATCGTCGCGGCGTGGCCCGAGGCGGGCTCGGAGATCGCGGGCGCGGAGCCGCGCAGCACGCGGGCGACGACGCTGGCGAGGTCGGCGCTCGCCGGCGAGGCGAACGGCGCGAGCGCGGCGGCGAGCGCGGCGACGGACGGGTAGCGCGCGGCGGGATCCTTCTCCATGCAGCGCGCGATCACGGTGGCGAGACCGGGCGGCGTGGTCGGCGGCAGCGTCGGCAGAGGATCCATCGCGATGCGCAGCGTCAGCTCGGTGATGCTCTCGGCGCTCCACGGCTGGCGGCCCGCGATCAGCTCGTAGATCGTCACGCCGAGCGACCAGATGTCGCTGCGCGCGTCGGCCTCCTTGCTCGAGCGCAGCTGCTCGGGCGACATGTAGCCGGGAGAGCCCATCACGCTCGAGGTCTGCGTCAGCGAGAAGTTGCCCTCCTGCGGCGCCTTGGCGACGCCGAAATCGAGCACCTTGACGAGCGGCGTGCCGTCGGGCCGCGCGGTGACGAACAGGTTCGCGGGCTTGAGATCGCGGTGGACGATGTGCACGCGGTGCGCCTCGGCGATGCCGACGCACGCCTGCAGCACGTAATCGCACACGAGGTACGGCGGCAGCGGGCCGCCCTGGCGCAGCATCGACGCGAGATCGCGCCCCTCGAGCAGCTCCATGACGATGTACGGCGTGCCGTCGTCGAACGTTCCGACGTCGGACACGCGGCAGATGTGCTCGCTGCGCAGCTGCGCCGACGCGCGCGCCTCGCGCAGGAAGCGCTCCATCAGCTGCTGGTTCGGGATCAGGTGGCCGTGCAGAAACTTCAGCGCGACGGGCGTGCCCAGGCCCATGTGGGTGGCGGCGACGACCACGCCCATGCCGCCCTCGCCGAGCACGCGCTCGATGCGGTACTTGCCCGCGAGGATGCTCCCCGGCGCGAACACGCTCCTAGGATAGCATCACGTCAAGGCTTCACGCGGATCCGAACGCCCGGCGGTATCGCGGACACCAGATCCTGGACGGTGTTGCTGTCGGTGGCCTTCGTCAGGTCGAGCCCGGCCGGATAGGCGCCGATCATCGGCCAGCTCGCGAGCTTCGTCTTCAGCGCGACGACCAGCTCCAGCGCGACGCCCTTCGCCGGCGCGAGCCGCGCGGCGAGCTGCTTCGCCGGCATCTGCGCGGGCGCGTAGAGCGCCAGCGGTCCGTCGTGCTTGGCGAGCTCGTCGGCGCGGATCGGCTTGCCCGGGTAGCTGTCCGGCTCGACGAGCTCGACGCCGCGCGCGGTGAGGTGCGCGCGCGGCAGCCGGCCGAGATACAGCTGGTCGCCGAGCACGCTGACGACCTCGACGTTGTTCGGCACACCGTCGACCTCGCTGGCCCAGCTCGGCGCCTCGATCGCGGTGCCGTTGACGGCGAGCGGCGGCAGCGCGAACCAGAAGCTCGCGAGCTGGTCGGCCGCCGGGCCGCCGTGCGCGGCGACCGCGCGCGCGATCCGATCGAGCGCGAAGTACGGCGCGGACATGTACCGCGGATCGGGCACCGCGCTGACCTTGTCCTTGCAGAGGTCGCCGAGCACGCGCCACGGCGCGCGCGAGGACGTGCCGCGCGCGTTGTCGAGCGTGCCGAGGAACTGCAGCTTCGCGGTGCCCGTGCACCACGCGTTGCAGGTGTCCATCCGCTCCTCGATCGCCTTGTGCGACGGCCCGCCCTGCGACTGGGGCGTGCTCCATTGCAGGATCGGCGTCCAGTCGCCGCACACCTGGCAGCCGTCGAGCAGCGCCTCGATGCGGGCGGCATCGGAATCGATCGACGCGAGGCTCGCGATCGCCTTCTCGCAGCGCGCCCAGTCGACCTCGACCGCGGCGGCGTCGCGCTTCGGCGGGATCGGTGCGGAGCTGTGTGACTTGCAGGAAACGAGTACGAGGACGAGTACGAGTACGAAGCGCATCTAGCTGCGATCGACCTCGAGCCCGTACTTCTTGACCAGCCGGTGGATGTAGTTGCGATCGATGCCGGCCTCGGCGGCGGCGCGCGAGATGTTGCCGTGGTGCTTCGCGAGCAGCGCGGTGAGGTAGTCGCGCTCGAATGCCTCGACGAGCTGTGCCTTCGCCTCCTTGAACGGCATCTCGAGCATCGCCGGATCCGAGCCGCGGCGCACGTTGCCCGACGCGTCGGTCTCGGTGGCCGTGATGCCCGGCGAGCTCCCCGGCCGCGTCGACGGCGCGCCCGAGTCGGTGAGCTCGGCGAGCGCCGCGTCGCCGAGCGACAGCGCGCGCTCGACGACGTTGCGCAGCTCGCGCACGTTGCCGGGCCAGTCGTGGCGCATCAGCTGGTCGATCAACGCCGGCGACTGCGCGAAGCTGCCGCGCCCCATGCGCTCGGCGAACCACGCCGCGAGCGCGGGGATGTCGGCGGTGCG
>JBLMXA010000455.1:0-4714 GCA_050257515.1 Acidobacteriota bacterium
AAGACGCCGCTGCTCGCCGCGATCGATCGCGCCGGCGGCTCGCTCGTCGAGCTGCCCGCCGACGATCGCACGCAGCCCGCGGCCTGGCTCGAGCCGGCGTGGTTCGGGCTCCAGCTCGCCGGCACGGCGGTCGAGGTGCCCGCGCAGCTGCGCGCGGGCGAGGGCTTCGTGCGCGTCGCGGTGACGCGCGCGCCGCACTCGATCAAGCTCGCCGCGCACGACGAGACCGGCAAGCTCGCGATCGCGGCGACCGCGGCAGCCGCGAGCGAGGTCGCGATGCTGTCGGAGCGCCGGCCGCACGTCGACGCCAGCCACGCGCTCGCCGTGCTCGCGACCGGCGGCCGGGTCGCCCGCGATCGGCGGTCGATGATCGCCGGCGGCGGCCCGTTCACGCGGATGATCGCCGCCGCCGATCCGCCGGGCGAGCGGCCCGCGCCCGTCCCGGTCGCGGCGCGCCGCGCGAGCGGGCTCGATCGCGAGCTGCTGCAGCGGCTGTTCGAGCTGCAGCTGCAGCCGAAGGCGTACCAGTGCTACCAGCGCGCGCTGTCCGCGCAGGTCGCCGCGAACAAGCCGCCGACGCTCGCCGGCACCGTGCGGTTCTCGCTCGAGCTCGGCCGCGGCGAGGTCACGCGCGCGCAGATCGCCGGCCTCGGCGACGCCGGGTTCGACGCGTGCCTGCTCGACGCCGCCTACGCGCTCGTACCTCCGGCGCCGACCGCCGACACCGATCCCGACGACCGCACGCTCGCGAGCTACCCGCTGACGTTCGTGCTGCACCCCGGCGACAGGCCGATCGTCGTCGCCGGGGATGCCGACTCGTCGTCACCGCTCGACATCGAGCACATCCGCGGCGGCGTCGCGCGGCCCGACCGCTTGCCGCGTGTCGACACCGTGACGCCACTCGGCGGGCTGAAGCCCTCGCCGTAGACCAACGATCGCGCGGTTGGAGCTGGCGACGCGCTTGCAGTGCGTCGCCGCGTGCGCATTTCACGTTCCCTCTTCTTCATCCTGATCGCGACCGCGCTGTCGTGCGGCAAGGTGGGCAGCAAGCAGCCCGGCGCCGATGCGCCGCCGGACAACGCCACCTGCACGTTCGACCGCGACGCGTTCGACGCGAGCTGCACGCTCGCGCCCTGAGGTCCCCATGTCCGAACGAGAGATCGTCCTCCGTCTGCGCGTTCCCCAGTCCCCTCCCAGGCGCTGGCTCGCCGCCATCGCCGCCGGCGTGCTCGGCATCAGCGGGCTCGTGGCCGCGAGCGTCGAGCACTTCTCCGCCGGCGAGACGCTGTCGGCGACGAAGACCAACAGCGTGCTCGACTACCTCGACACCACGATCAACGGCGTCGCGGTGTCCGCGAACCCGACCGCCGCCGGCCAGGCGCTCGTGTTCGATGGCACGCAGTACACGCCCGCCGCGGTGCTGCCCGCCGGCGGCACGATCGTCTGCAAGATGACCGTGCACCAGGCCGCGAACGCGTTCATCTTCTCCCACACGTTCAGCGCCGCCGAGTGTGGCGGCGCGACGCCCGACACCAGCAAGCTCGCGATCCCGATCAGCTGGACGGACACCTGCAACGGCATCGGCCAGCTGACCGCGTTCCAGGGCGCCGATACCGGGTTCCCCGGCGTCTACGTCTACTGGGACGGCGGTGGGTGCACGAGTGGCGCCGATGTGTCCGTCACCGTCGCGTACCTGGCTCGATAGAGGTGATAAATGCGTGGCCATGCTTACAGCGCCCCGAATCTCGCGTTGACCGGTCGTCGTCGGGAACGTAGTCTCGGCGTCCTCATGCAGTACGTCCGGTGTGTGGTGGTAGGCTTGCTTGCGGTGGGTTGCGGGAAGGTCAGCTCGAAACCGAATCCGGACGCTCCGACCGGGGGCAGCGATGCGCCCGTGAACCCGAACGGCACGCTGACGCTCGCGAAGGCGAGCCAGTGGGTGCCGCAGAACGGGCAGAAGACGCTCGCGTTCACCGTCGCGCGCGGCGCGGACACGCCGACCGGCGCGCTCGCCGTGCACGTCAGCGGGCTGCCGGCGGGCGTCACCGCGGCCGACGTCCCGGTCGACGCGAGCGCGACCGGCGGCACGCTCACGTTCTCCGCCGACACGTCCGCCGTGCTCGGCTCGTCGACCGGCGTCGACGTCGAGCTGGTCGCGGGCAGCCAGATGCTCGACACCAAGCCGTTCACGGTGAAGGTGAGCGGCGCACCCGGCACGCTCGACACGACGTTCGGCACCGGCGGACGCGTGGTGTTCCCGCTGCCCGATCCGGTCGTCGCCGCGACCACCGGCAACGGCTACACGCGCGCCGTGGTCCAGTATCCGGCGTCGGCGGGCGCGGACGCCGGCAAGTTCCTCGTCGCCGCCGAGCTCGAGACGACCGGCACCGCGAGCACGACGCGCAAGATCGCGGTCGTGCGGCTGGCCGCCGACGGCACGCCAGATACGAGCTTCGGCACCGCCGGCTACGCGCTGGTCGACGGCAGCCCGGCGACCCAGTTCTCGCCGGTGTCGATCGCGCTCGACTCGCAGCTGCGCATCGTCGTGATGGCCTACCGCATCGACTCGGCGGGAAGCGCGTGCATCCCGTTCGTCGCGCGACTCACCACGACCGGCACGCTCGACGGCGGGTTCACGGTCTACAACTCGGGCGTGCCCGGCGGCTACTGCGGCACGCCGCGCAGCGTCGTCGTGCTGCCCGGGGACAAGATCGAGGTCGTCGGCACGTGGAACAACCCCGATCAGAGCCAGCGGCCGCTGCTGCTCCAGCTCAACAGCGACGGCACGCCGGACAACAGCGCGTTCGCCGGCCCGAGCGACGCGGTCCGCCTGCCGAACCCCGACACCGACAAGATGTCGTTCCTGCTCTTCGGCCAGATGCTGCTCGACAGCGCCGGCCACTACGTCGTGACCGGCTCGAAGTGCGATGGCGGCTGGAACGCCGCGTATGCGGCGTGCGAGAGCGCGGTCGGCCGCGTCACCGCCGCGGGCGCGTGGGACACCACGTTCGGCAGCGCCGGCGCCGGCAACCTCGGCTACTCGGCGCTGACGTTCGGCACCACGTCGAACGGCAACATCCAGGGCTTCAACGCGAGCATCTTCGACGCCAGCGGCAACATCGTCAGCGTCGGCAACGACGAGAACTACGCGCACGGGACGCTCGCGCGCTTCGTCGGCACGACCGGCGCGATCGACACGACGTTCGGCACGAGCGGACGCATCAGCCCCGTGCTCGTCGCAGGCGGCTCCGTGCAGGAGATCGACGACGTGCAGATCGACGAGGACGGCAACGTGCTCGGCATCGGCTACGCGAACGCCGGCGGCCCGCTGATCGCGGTCACGCGCTACAGCTCGGCCGGCGTGCTCGACACGACGTACGGCACCGGCGGCGTCGGCACCGCGGTCACCTCCGCGCTCGGCCCCCATGGTTTGCTGCAGGCGGACGGCCGGCTGCTCGTGATGGGCGCGTATCCGCGTGGCTCGGCGGGCAACGACGTGGCGATATGGAGGTTCTGGCCCTGAGATGATCGGCGAGCGCATCGGCAACTACGTGATCACGCAGCTGCTCGGAGAGGGCGGCATGGGATCCGTGTATCTGGCCGAGCACCCGCAGATCGGCAAGAAGGTCGCGCTCAAGCTGCTGCACCGCGAGCTCGCGTCGAACCCCGACATCGTCGCGCGGTTCTTCCAGGAGGCGAAGGCGGTCAACGACATCGCGCACCCGAACATCGTCGACATCATCGACTTCGGCTCGCAGCCGGTCCCGTCGGGCCAGCTCGTCTACCTCGTGATGGAGCTGCTCGCCGGCCAGACGCTGACCGCGGTGCTGCAGAAGGAGCAGCTGCCGTGGCGGCGCGCGATCCGGCTGGCGCGGCAGATCGCCGAGGCGCTGGAGGCGTCGCACGCGCGCGGCATCGTCCACCGCGATCTCAAGCCCGACAACGTCATGCTCGTCACGCAGGGGCGCGACCCCGACTTCGTCAAGCTGCTCGATTTCGGCATCGCGAAGGTCGAGACGTCGACGACGAAGACGCGCACCGGCATGGTGATCGGCACGCCGACGTACATGTCTCCCGAGCAGTGCGAGGGCCGCGGCTCGATCGATCACCGCACCGACATCTACTCGCTCGGCATCGTCATGTACGAGATGCTCACCGGCCGCGTGCCGTTCGCCGGCAGCGGCTACGGCGAGATCCTCGTCCAGCACCTGTCGCATCCGGTGCCGCCGATGTCGGCGTTCCGCCCCGGCATCCCGCCGCACCTCGAGCAGGTCGTGCTCAAGGCGCTGCAGAAGCGCCCCGACGATCGCTACGCGACGATGGAGGAGATGGCGTCCGCGCTGCGCGATCCGGTCGCCTACATCGACGCGCGCGGCGGCCTGTCCGGCTTTCTGCCGTCACCGGTCGTCGTCGGCGCCTCGCCGGCGATGCCGACGATCATGGCCCCCGCGGCACCGATCGCCGCCGTGCCGCAGACGACGCTCGGCCACTCCGCCGGCGAGACCCAGTCGGTGCGCGGACCGCGGGGCCGCAGCGCTCCGCTGATCGCCGTCGCGGTCGTCGCGCTGCTCGCGATCGCCGGCGTCGCGATCTACAAGACGCGCGCCTCCTCGAGCGACGAGACTCCCAACCCGGAGCCGGTCGCGTCACCGTCACCGTCACCGTCACCGTCACCGTCACCGTCACCGTCACCGTCACCGTCACCGTCACCGTC
>JBLMXA010000456.1:0-6719 GCA_050257515.1 Acidobacteriota bacterium
CCGAGCTCGTCCGCGACGTTCCGCGCCAGCCAGGAGCGGATCGAGACCCCGACCGAGACGATGCCGAAGATCCAGGTCGTCCAAGAGGAGCCATCGCAGCCCGAGGCCACGCCGCCCCCACCCCCTGGCGACAAGCCGAGGGGGTTCTGGGGATCGCTGTTCAAGCGCAAGAAGTGAGTTAGGCTAAGGCAATGACCGACGAGCCGAAGCAATCCTCCGCGCACGCCGATCAGATCCGCATGATCATCCTGGTCGCGTTCGGCGCGCTGATCGTCAACGGCGCGTTCTTCGTGCTGTCGATGCTCTATTACAACGCGCACAAGATCCACGCGCCCGGCATCGGCGACGTCGTCGACACCGCCGCGCTGGCGGACGCGCGCAAGGCGTTCGCGCTGCTCTCGGCGGTCGTCGCGCTCGCCGTGCTCGTCGCGGAGAGGGCGCCGCGCGAGGTCGGCCACGCGCTCGCCACGCTGCTCGGGCTCGCGTCGCTCGCCGCCGCGTTCGGCGCGTTCGACAAGGGCCTGCCGCTCGTCATGCCGATCACGCTGCTCGTCACCGGCATGCTGATGCCGGCGCTCGCGTACGGGTCGTGGAAGAAGTCGCGGGTGTCGTGGGCGTTCCTGATCGCGCTCGTCGCGGTGTTCGGCGGCGTCGACCTGTTCGGCGCGCCGAAGGTACGCGGCCTGCTCGGCATCGGCCTGTGGACCGCGATGATCCTGCCGTGCATCCAGACCGTCACGGTCGTCGCGCTCGCGATGCTGCGCCGCGACTATCAGGGCGCGCACATCGGATCGAAGTAGAGATCGGGCCCGCTGCCGCCGAGCTCGGTCCACACGAGCACCGGCTGCGTCGCGCGCGCCACCATCGTCCACTTGCCGGGCGTGCCGCCGCTGTTCGTGATCGCACGCGGCGTGATCGTCCCGTCGGTCGCGACGTGCGCGCCGCCGAGCATCGTCGGTGATGGGTTGTACGTCGACCACGCGATCCAGACCGCTCTCGATCGGCGATCCCTGCATCTGCGACGCGACGAGCGTCAGATCGGGCACGCCGGCGGGCGCGTCGGGCGCGCGTCGGTCGTCGCCGCACGCCGCGGCGAGCGCGACGATCGCGGCGGCTCTCAAGGCACGCCCGAGTCGTGCTCGCGTACTAGACTGTACGCGTCCATGCTCGTCAGCCGCATGCCGGACGGCTCACCAGAGATCTTCGCTTCCATCCAAGGTGAGGGTCTCTCTGCAGGTGTGCCCAGCGTCTTCATCCGGCTCGCCGAGTGCAATCTGCAGTGTACCTGGTGTTTTGTCCCCGACACGCCTGTCCTCAAGGCCGATTGGAGCTGGACGACCATCGCCGCAATCCGACCGGGGGACCACGTCATCGGGATCAGCGTTCCCTCGCGAAGAGGCGAGCACGTGAAGCTCGCGCCCGCGATGGTCACGCGGATCTCGCGCCGCCATGCACCGACCGTGATCGTGAACGGCAACGTGCGTTGCACGAGCGATCACAAGTTCTGGCTCACCGGGCGCGATGCTGAAGGACGCGCCGGCGCCGCACACAGTGGATGGCGCGAAGTCTCGCGCTCGGTCGGCTTGCGCGTGTTGTTCACGACCGAACCGACCGAGCAGGACGACGAGGCGTATCGCCGCGGCTGGCTCGCGGGCATGGCCGATGGTGATGGCTGCTTCTGGACGCTGGAGTTTCGGCGCGGTTACCGCCGGTTTCGTCTCGCACTCGAAGACGAGAACTTGCTCGCACGCGCGAAGGAGTTTGCAGCGAGCGCCGGTTACGAGCTTCGCGACGGCCGGCACGACACCACCGGCTTCACGAAAGTGCGTCGATCGATGAAGGCGCTCTGGCTGACCGCCGACGCGAACGCACGCCATTTCGAAGAGTGGATCGCGACGGACGTCGTCGATCCCTCCTGGTCTGCTGGCTACCTCGGCGGAATCCTCGACGCGGAGGGAAGCCATTCGGAAGGCGTCCTGCGGATCGCACAACACGAGGTGAATGCCGGCACACGTGCCAGAATCGAACGCGTGCTCGGGTCGCTCGGCCTCGGGTTCTCGAGGGAAGACACCGGCTACTACGTTCACCGTCGAGGGGGTCAGGTATGGCGCGCGCTGTCGCTCGCTCGTCCGGCCAAGACGAGTCTGCAGCGGGGCGCATTCGGTCATCATCCGCATGCGAGTCGCGCCATCGAAAGCGTCGTGCCGACCCACCAGCTCGAGGAGGTCGTGACTCTGTCGACGTCCCTCGGCTCCTACGTTGCCGCCGGATTCATCGTCAAGAATTGCGACACCAAGTACACGTGGGACTGGACGAGCCACGACCGGTCTCTCGAAGTGATCGAGCTCGACGAGGCCGTCTGCGCAGAGCGGGTGAGCGAGATCGGCGGATCGAACGTCCACAATGTCGTGGTCACCGGCGGAGAACCGTTGCTCCAACAACCTGCACTCGTGACGCTCGCGCGAAGCCTTCGGGCGCGCGGCCTTCGCATCGAGGTGGAAACCAACGGCGCGATCGAACCGACCTCGGAGCTCGCCGGCTTGGTGGATCAGTGGAACGTCTCGCCCAAGCTCGAGAGCTCCGGGAATCGCCGGTCTGCGCGACTTCGCGTCGGGCCGTTGAGCTGGTTCAGCGGCGCTCCGAATGCCTCTTTCAAGTTCGTAGTGAGTCGTCCCGAGGATCTGGTCGAAGTCGAGGCCCTGCAGCGGCAGTTCGAGATCCCAGCGGGACGAGTCATCTTGATGCCCGAGGGCACGGACGCCGACGCGCTGGCGGGACGATCCACGTGGATCGCGGAAGAGTGCGCCAGGCGGGGTTACCGCTTCTCGACACGCCTTCATGTGCTGCTATGGGGAAGCCGGCGTGGGACGTGAGCTCGTAGCCATCGTCGCGCTCGCCGCCTGCGGCAAGGGCAACGATACGCCTGCGAAGCCGCCGCCACCGCCCGCGGCGACACCGTCGGCCCCGTCGACGACGGCCGGCACGCCGTGCGAGGCGCTGCCGTTCGCGGCGACGACGCCGGTGCCCGAGGCATCGGGCGCCGCGTGGATCCAGTTCCGCGGCAAGCCGGCGCTGTTCGTGCTGTCCGACAGCGGCAACGACGGCGCGTACGGCATCGTCGATCCCGACACCGGCGACACGGTCGCGCAGGGCAAGCTCGGCCACGCCGAGCGGGGCGACGACTACGAGGGCGTGACGACGCGCGGCGGCAAGCTCGTCGCGCTGATCTCGAACGGCTGGTACGTCGACATCGCGCAGGACGGCGAGCGGTTCACCGCCGGCAAGCCGATCGCGCTCGGCGAGCCGGCCGAGCTCGCCGGCAAGAACTTCGAGGGCATCTGCCTCGACGACCGCGCCGCCGGCGACGGCTGCCACGGGTTCGCCGCGTCCAAGGCCGACGGCCACCTCTATTGCCTCACCGAGCAGGCCGGCCAGCTGCGCGCCGACTTCACGCGCTCGATCGCGATCGCGCGCAACAAGCGGCTCGCCGACTGCGCGATCGACGACCGCGGCACGCTGTGGGCCGGCGCGAACATCTTCGAGCTCGGCAAGGTCTGGCGCGTCGAGGACTGGCGCGATCCGGCGCACGCGAACGTCCGCGAGCTCGGCGCGCTGTCCGTCGGCAACCCGGAGGTGCTCGCGGTGCGCGGCGACGTCGTCTACCGGATGAGCGATCTCGACACGGCGCCTAGCATGATGGCGAAATTTCGCTGCCGGCCGATCGCCCGGTAGACTTGGCTCGTGCAGTGCCCGTACTGTGGCGGCGACTCGAGCGTGACGGAGACCCGCGTCACCGCCGACGGCCTGCGCCGCCGCCGCTCGTGCACCGCGTGCAAGCGCCGGTTCACGACGTACGAGACGGTCGGCGCGCCGTCGCTCAAGGTGCAGAAGCGCGACGGCAGGCTCGAGCCGTTCGATCTCGAGAAGCTGCTGACGTCGCTGCGGCGCGTCGCCGCACACCGCGGCATGCGTGACGACGACCTCCGGCGCATCGCGCGCGACATCGAGGCAACGCTCGTCGACAGCGGCCGCAAGTCGGTGTCGTGGCGCGATGTCGTCGAGCTCGCGCTCGATCGCCTCGGCAACGTCGATCCGATCGCCGCGCGCCGGCTCGCCGCGAACTACACCGATGACTCGGGCGCGGTCCGCTTCGACGAGGCAGCCCCCGCCGCGGACTCGCCGCAGCTCGGGCTGCCGCTCGACGAAGAGGATTAGCCGCGCCGCGACTGCGCGCGCTGCTGCACGAGCTGCATCAGCTGCTCGCTCGACTGCTGCTTCTGCGCGGCGATCGTCTGGCCGGCGGTCTGCACCGCCTGAGCCAGCTCGCTCATCCGCTGCAGCAGCGCCGGATCCGCCGCCGGCGTGCCCTGCGTGATACGGCCGCCGGTCACCGCGTCGAGCGCGTCGAGCGTGATCGGCGAGAACGGGTCGTGCTCGGCGAGCATGGCCATCACCGGAGGTTGACCTTGACGTACGTCGAGGGCTGCGGGGCCGGCGCCGGCGCGGCGGGCGGAGCCGCCGCGGCCGCACCGCCGCCTCCTCCACCGCCTCCGCCCATCATCATCATCATCATCATCGGCAGCATCTGGTTGCCGCTGTTGTTCTGGTTCGACGCGACCTGTTTGATCGAGTCGCCGATCTGCGACAGCATCAGCTGCAGCTGCGTGTCGGTCGAGCTGTTGCCGGCGACGCGCGCCGTGCCACCGCTCACGCGAGCGAGGTGGTGCCGATCGATCGGCGAGAACGTAAGGTTGCGGTGGCTCATGGTCGTTCCTTTGGGTTGGTGGACTATGCGAGCAAGCGGATGAACGCGATCGCGAAGCAGCCGGCGAGGCCGCCTAGCATCGCGGCGAGCGCGAGGCTGGCCGGAGCGCGGCGCGGCGGCGTCTTGCCGCGCACGTACAAGGTCTTCTCGTCGACGACGATCGTCGGCGCCGAGCGACGCGCGAGCGGGCGGCGCTTGCCGAGCCTGCCGAGGAGCAAGCGGTCGGTCGCGGTCGCCAGCTGGTCGAGGTTGATCGCCGCGATGGCGTCGAGGTCGTACATGCCGCCGTGTAGTGCAGCGCGCGTGCCGCGCCGCTCGTGCCCGGGTTTCGCGCGGTTGCCGCCGGCGAGGCGTCGCTCGCGGTCGGCGATCTGTCTTGCCGCTCAGACATCGAGCGCTCCGCGCAGGCCGAGGTCGCCGCGGCAGAGCGTCTCGGCTCGCAGCTCGGCGAGCCGGGCGAGCGCGTCGGCGGGCGCGCAGGTCGTACCGAGCACGATCGCGACGTGCCCGGCGAGCGCGGCATACGCGGCGTCGCCGCCGCCGGGAAGCAGCGGCACGATCGCGCGCGCGAGCATCGCGATCCAGCCGGCGCGCGCGAGCCTCGGCACGTACGCGAGATCGGGCGGCTCGACGATGAAGAAGTCGCTCGGCTCGACCGGCGCGGCGAGCTCGTCGTCGGCACCGAGCTCGGCGTACAGGAACCGCCGCGCGAGGTACTGCAGCCACAGCGACTGCTTGAGCGCGAGGTAGTGCGCGCCGAACGCGAGCAGCCGCGGATCGCAGGGCCTCCCGCCGTCGCCGGCGATCACCTCGAAGCAGCGAACGAGCATCTTGTCCGACCCCGCGCACGCCTCGCGCTCGCCGACGAGCGCGCCGGTCTCGACCGCGAGCTCGAGCAACACGCGCGGTGTCAGCCGCGGCGCCGACCACCGCTCGACGAGCGTGCGCGCGTACAGCCGCTGCGCGAGGATGCCGATGCCCTGCGCCGCCTTCGCGAGCGCGGCGGCGTACGCCGGCACGGGCTCGCCGCGCAGCACGAACCACCACGGCACCGCCGACGCGAGCTGGCTCGTGCGCCACACGTCGAGCACGTCGCACGCGGGTGCGCCGCGCACGGCGACGTACGCGGCGCGCAGCCCGCCGAGGACGTCGAGGATCTCGTCCCAGTGCGCGGCGGTCTGGCGGAGGGCCGACGCGTTGATCGGCAGCCCGTGTCGCGCGCCGCGGTAAGGGCAGCGCCGGTGCTCGATGTCGCCGGGCCGCAGATGCTCGGGCGGCGTGCGGATCTCGCGCAGCGGCCGGCCCTCGACGTCGCGGTGGAAGGTCTCCCGCATCATCCGCGCGACGAGCACCGGCTACCAGCCCTTGCGGCCGCAACGACCGCCGCCGCCGGCGCTGCCGCTGACCTGCACGTACGTCGGCGTCGGCGCGGCCGCCGCGACCGGAACGGCCCCGCCAGCGCCGCCGCCGCCGCCACCGAAGCCGCCCATCATCATCATCATCATCATCATCGTCGTCAGCTGGTCCTGGCCGCCGTTGTTGTTCTTGGCGAGATCCGAGATCGAGCTGCCGATCTGCTGGAGCATGAGCATGAGCTGGTCGCTGGAGCTGCTGCTCGACCCCGACGCGACGCGCGCGGCGCCGCCGCTGACCTTCGTGAGGTCCTGGTCGTCGATCGAGGCGAACGGATCCTGGTGGTTCGACATGGCTGTTCCTTGGTGGATGGTTGGGATGCGAGACGACATCGAGCACGCTGCGTGCCAGTGCTCCCGCGACCGGATCACGCGCAGATGACCGGTGCGCCGCGGGTGGCCGGGCCCTAGATCGCCTCCGCCGGGAGACAGCGCCGAAACCGCGACCGAAAACACGAACAGCCGGCAGCGAGCCGGCCGTTTCTCGTCGAGAAACCGGGCTAGAACTTCACGCCGAGCTGCGCGATGCCCGAGATCGAGCT
>JBLMXA010000457.1:0-2902 GCA_050257515.1 Acidobacteriota bacterium
GCGCCGTCGAACGTCTGGCAGCCCTCCTGCACGCCTTGCTCCATCGCGTCCTTGACCGCCTCGATCTCGCCCTTCTTGATGAGGTCGCGGACGCGCGGCGTGTCGATCATGATCTCGAGCGCCGCGGCGCGGTCGCCTTCGCTCGTCGGCACGAGCCGCTGCGAGACGACCGCGCGCAGGTTGAGCGACAGCTGCAGCCGGATCTCGTGGTGGCGCGTCGGCGGGAAGAAGTTGAGGATGCGCTCGATCGCCTGGTTCGCGTTGTTCGCGTGCAGCGTCGACAGGCACAGGTGGCCGGTCTCGGCGAACGTGATCGCCGACTCCATCGTCTCGACGTCGCGGATCTCGCCGATCAGGATCACGTCGGGAGCCTGGCGCAGCGCGTTCTTGAGCGCGTCGTGGTAGCTGCGCGTGTCGATGCCGACCTCGCGCTGCGTGATCACGCACCGCTGGTGCGCGTGCATGAACTCGATCGGATCCTCGACGGTGATGATGTGCCCGGTCTCCATCCTGTTGCGGTGATCGATCATCGCCGCGAGCGTCGTCGACTTGCCGCTGCCGGTGCCGCCGACGAGCAGCACGAGGCCTCGCTTGCTCTTCATCACGTCGCCGAGCACGCCGGGCAGCGTCAGCTCGTCGAGCGTCTTGATCTTCGTGCGGACGAGGCGGAACACCATGCCCGGGGCGCCGCGCTGGCGAAACAGGTTCGCGCGGAACCGGCCGCCGCCCACCATCGCGAGCGCGAGGTTCATCTCGAGCTTGTCGGCGTACTCGTCCGCCTGCGCGTCGGTCATCAGCGAGCGCGCCATCTCGGCGATGCGCTCGGCGTCGAGCGTCACCTTCGCGGGGTGGCCGACGCCGGCGATCCGGAACACCGGCGGGCTGCCCGCGGTGATGTAGAGGTCCGACGCGTCGCACCGGAGCATGTGATCGAGCAGGCCGCGCAGCACCGGATCCCAGTCCTCGCTCGGTCTCATCGGCCACCTCCCTGGGCGGCGCGCTCGGGCTCGGCCATCGCGACGTGCGGGCGCGCGGTCTCGGGCGAGATCACGCCGCGCGCGGCGAGGTCGGCGATCGCGGCGGTCATCGTCTGCATGCCGACCTTCGCGCCGACCTGCATCGCGCTCGCGATCTGGAACGTCTTGCCCTCGCGGATCAGGTTTCTCACCGCCGGCGTGCCGACGAGGATCTCGAGCGCCGCCGCGCGGCCGCCGCCGACCTTCGGCAGCAGCATCTGCGTCGCCACGCCGAGCAGCGACTCCGACAGCATCGTGCGCACCTGTGCCTGCTGCGCCGACGGGAACACGTCGATCAGGCGGTCGACGGTCTTCGGCGCGCTCGCGGTGTGCACCGTCGCGAACACGAGGTGGCCGGTCTCGGCGGCGGTGAGCGCGAGGCCGATCGTCTCGAGATCGCGCAGCTCGCCGACGAGGATCACGTCGGGATCCTCGCGCAGTGCGCTCTTGAGCGCGGCCGAGAACGAGTGGCTCTGCACGCCGATCTCGCGCTGGTTGACGAGGCAGCGCTTGCCGCGATGGACGAACTCGATCGGATCCTCGAGCGTGAGGATGTGACCGGCGGTCGACTCGTTGATGTAGTCGATCATCGCGGCGAGCGTGGTCGACTTGCCGCTGCCGGTCGGACCGGTGACGAGGAACAGGCCGCGATCGGCGTCGCACAGCTGCTTGATCACCGCCGGCAGCCCGAGGTCCTCGAACCGCGGGATCTTGTGCGGGATCGACCGGAACACCGCGCCCTCGCCGCGGTTCTGCACGAACGCGTTGACGCGGAAGCGCAGCGTGTCGTCGAGCTCGAACGCGAAGTCGACCTCGAGCTTCTCCTGGAACGCGCGGCGCTGGCTGTCGGACAGCGTGTCGAAGATCAGCCGGTGCGTGTCCTCGGCGGTCAGCGGCGGCACGTCGACGCGCTCGATCTCGCCGTGGATGCGCAGCATCGGCGGCTCGCCCGCGGAGATGTGCACGTCCGACGCTTTCTGCGCGACCGCGAAGCGAAGCAGCTGCGGCATCGTCAGCATCACGCCTCCTCGATCCAGGCGATCTGCGCCTTGGCGACGTAGGTGACACCCTCGCGCGCGTGGACGACGACGTGGCGCGACGGATCGTTCATCAGGTCGACGGTGCGGCGATAGCCGGGCGCCGCCGTCCACCGCAGCTCGCCCTCGACCACCTGGCCGCCGCGCAGGTGGACGCGCGCGGGCTGGCGATCGACCGGCAGGTCGTCGCTCGTCTCCAGCCGCGCGCGGCGCACGAGCACCGCCGCGATCACCGCACGCGCGACGATCAGGATGCCGGTGCCGGTGTCGACCGGCAAGAACGCCTCGGGCTTGCCGAACATCTCGGCGACGTCGTCGCCGACCGGCACGAACAACCAGCTCTCGAGCTGGCGGCCGTCCTCGAGCGTGACCCGCGCGGGCACCCGGTCGACCGGCAGGCGCATGATCGGCTGGGAGCGATCCTGGTCGACGCGCATGCCAGCCGGGTCGGCCGCGCCGGGGCAAGCGTGTATGTGCGCGCGCGCCGCACCTAGACCGCCGGCAAGACCGACCGACAGATCCGGGCCAGCCGCAACACGACACCTCGAGTGAGACGTGGTGGTACACACGACGCGCACCTGACGATGCAGCTGCGCGCGGTCCACCGCGGCCGCGGGCGCATCGTCATGGCGATCCTGACGATCCTGGCCGCGATCGGCTCCGGCATCGCGCTGGTGGTCTAGCGGCGCCACCGCGCGGCGAGCAGCGTGCGATCCGCCGCGTCGTCCAGCCGGTGGTGCATGTACGCTCGATCGAACGGCGTCTGCGCGTGGAAGCAGCGCAGCTCGGGATCGAACACGGTGACCAGCGTGCCGAGCGCGCGCGTGAAGAAGTCGGCGTGATCGATCC
>JBLMXA010000458.1:0-7033 GCA_050257515.1 Acidobacteriota bacterium
GACGGTGAACGGTCGGCCGGTGTACGGCTCGTGCGTCGCGCTGCAGGCGGCGGCGCGCCACCTCGCGCGCGAGCAGGCGGTGAAGGAGTGCATCGACTTCGAGCTGCTCGCGCAGGCGGCCGAGCAGCACGGGATCGCGAGCGATCCGGAGGTCGCCTACGAGACGCGCACCGCGCTCGTCAGCCGGCTCGTCGCGACGGCGTTCGAGGATGGCATCACCCAGCCGGCGCAGCTCGGCGACTTCTGGGATCGCGCGACGACGACGAAGTCGAAGCACTCGCTGATCTGGAGCGTCGACCACGACGAGTACCGCGGCTCGACGTACGTGCGCGTGCCGGTGCCGGAGCACGCGACCGCCGAGCAGGAGGCGCAGGCGAAGGTGGTCGCCGACCGGATCGCCGACGCCGCGGCCAGCGAGGTGGGCCTGCTGCCCGCGCAGTTCGTCGAGCTCGCGATGCACGCCGCGGGCGGCGCGAAGCTCGAGCGCGCCGACAACCCGCCGTATCGGGTCGGCGGGCTCGAGGACCACTACGGCGCCGCGCTGTTCGCGATCGCCGAGATCGGCCGGACGACGCCGCACCCGGTGCGCACGAAGTGGGGGTGGGACGTCATCCTCTACACGAGCCTCGTGCCGGCGAGCCATCCGCCGCCGGACGAGCTCGTGCGGCTGCTGATGCCGCAGGTCAAGCAGGCGTTCTTCCCGGTGTGGGTCGGCCGCATCGAGCGCTCGCTCGGCATCCACGTCGAGATCGACAAGGACGCGGCCGCGCGGCTGGAGAAGCTGCCTTGACGCCGTTCGCGTCGATCCTGCAGCGCGCGGTCGAGCACACGCCGAACGCGATCGGCGGCGCGTTCGCCGATCCCGAGGGCGAGATGGTCGACAGCTACGCGACGATGGATCGCCACGAATGGGCGGTCCTGACCGCGCACTACGGCGTGATCCTGCAGCACCTGATCGCGTGCTTCGGGACGTGGCACTACGGCGGGCCCGAGTACTTCATCGCGTCGCACGAGTCGATCGACGTCGTCGTCCACGCGGTCGATGCGGGCTACTACGCGCTGCTCGCGTGCAAGGAGCCGGCGCCGATCGCGGTCGCGCTCGAGGCGCTGGTCGTCGCGGCCGACGAGCTCAGGCGGGAGATGGGGCTGTGAGGATCCGGCTCGTCCTCGTGCTCGCGCTCGTGCTCGTGCTCGATCTGCCGCGAGCACACGCGACCGACATCCCCGACTACGACCCGCACAGCCAGGCGTGGAACGGGATGGCGAGCTTCGTCGCGCTCGCCGAGGGCATGGGCTTCGACGTCACGCCGGTCGCGCAGCTCGAGTGGAGCGACCTGTCGGCCGAGGACATCCTGTTCCTGGTCTACCCGTTGCAGCGGGTCGAGCCGGCGCGGCTCGCCGCGTTCGTGCAGGCGGGCGGCAACGTCGTGATCGCGGACGATTTCGGCGAGAGCAAGGACGCGCGCGCGGCGCTCGGCCTGCTCGTCGACATCGGCGCGCCGCGCGCGCAGCGCTACTACAAGGATCATCTGTTCGCGCCGATCGCGACGCCCGAGGTGGATCATCCGCTGACCGCGGGCGTCGGCGAGATCGTCACGAACCACCCCGCCGCGTTCAAGAGCGTGAGCGGCGCGACGACGGTCATCGGCTTCGAGGACGGCGCGCTCGTCGTCGCCGGCGAGCGCGGCACCGGCAAGTTCGTCGCGATCAGCGATCCCAGCATCTTCATCAACCAGATGCAGAAGGAGCCGTTCGCGGGGAACGTGCAGCTCGCGGCGAACCTGCTCCGCTACCTGAACCGCGACGGCCGCGCGCGCCACGTCGTGCTCCTGCGCGGCGACGTGCCGATGTACGGCGAGCCGCGGCCGTTCATCGACGATCCGCACGGCGGCAAGCTCGGCCGCTCGATCGCCGGGCTCAACGAGTGGCTGCGCTCGCGCGGCGAGTGGCTGCTGACGCCGGCCGCGATGAAGGGGCTCGCCGCCGCGCTCGCCGCGCTGCTGCTCGTGCTCGCGATGCTCGCGCTGCCGGTGCGGCGCGGGCCGAAGATCGACGGCGCGTGGCTGAGGTTCGGCCGCCCGGCCCGCCGCGACGAGCCGCACGGGCTGGTGGTCGCCGCCGACCGCGCGACGTCGCCGACCTCGCGCGGCGGCTCGCTGCTGGTCGTCGCGTGCCTGCTGCGCGATCAGGTCCAGGCGCTGCTCGCCGACGCGCTCGGCCGCCCCGAGCCGCTGTTCACGATGTCCGAGGTCGAGCTGGCCGCGCAGGTGGCCGCCGCGCGGGGCGGCGCGGCGAGCGCGGCGCTCGCGCGCGTGTACCGCCGGCTGCGCGCCCTGCCGAGCCGCAGCCAGGCCGCGGCGCCGTGGAGTGCCGGTCACCTCGCCCGCCGCGATTTCGACGCGCTATACCGGGACGTCGCCGAGCTGTGTCGTACTCTCGGCGCCGACCTCAGCGAGGCCACCTCTTGATGCAAGCCGCCACGTCTCCCATCGGCCATGACAAGCTGGCCCGCGTCAGCGGGCTCGCGCGCGCGATCAGCGAGGAGGTCGGTCGCGCGTTCATCGGCTCGCCCACGATCACCGAGGCGCTGCTCACCGCGCTGCTCGCGCGCGGTCACGTGCTGATCGAGGGCTATCCCGGCGTCGCGAAGACGACGCTCGTCAAGGCCTTCTCGGGCACGCTCGGCTGCCACTTCCGGCGGATCCAGTTCACGCCGGACCTGCTGCCGAGCGACATCACCGGCACGTACATCCTCGACATGCGCACGAACCAGTTCGTGCTGCGCGAGGGCCCGGTGTTCACCCACGTGCTGCTCGGCGACGAGATCAACCGCGCGCCTGCGAAGACCCAGTCGGCGCTGCTCGAGGCGATGCAGGAGCAGCAGGTGACGATCGAGGGCGAGACGCGCTCGCTCGCCGAGCCGTTCATCGTGCTCGCGACGCAGAACCCGATCGAGCAGGAGGGCACCTACCCGCTCCCCGAGGCGCAGGTCGATCGGTTCCTGATCAAGCTGCGGATGGGCTATCCGGTCGCCGCCGACGAGAAGCGCATGCTCGGCACCTACGATCGCCCTCCTCCGCCCGTGCGCGCGGTGGTCGGGCCGCAGGACGTGCTCGAGATGCAGGCGCTCGCGCAGGAGGTCTACGTCGCCGAGGAGCTGCTCGACTACGTGCTCGGGCTCGTCGCGTTCACGCGCAGCCACGCGCGCGTCTATCTCGGCGCGTCGCCGCGCGCCGGCCTCGCGCTCGTCCACGCCGCCAAGGGCCTCGCGCTGCTGCGCGGCCGCGACTACGTGCTGCCCGACGACGTCCGCCACCTCGCACCGCTCGTGCTCGGCCACCGCATCCTGATGACGCCCGAGGCCGAGCTCGAGGGCGCGCAGGGCACCGTCGTCGTCAACGAGGCGCTCGACAAGGTCGGCTACCGGATGCCGAAGCGCGGCGGATGAAGAATTTGCCGCCATGGCGCCATGCACGCCGAGACAGACGCCAAGAGGATCTCCTTGAGAGAAGATCTTCTTGGCGTCCGTCTCGGCGTCCTCTGCGTCTTGGCGGCAAGTCTGAGGGGGGGCGCCCGTGATCCCGCGGCTCGCGACGCGCGGCAAGCTCGTGCTCGCGACGGCGCTGCTGTTCCTCGTCGTCGGCGCGCTGCACGGCACGCCGCCGCTCGTCGCGCTGGCGGGCGCGATCCTCGCGGTCTTGTGCGCGCTCTACCTCAGCTTCTATCCGACCGCGATCCTGCTGCGCCGCAAGAAGATCGAGCTGTCGTGGTGGGTGCCGCCCGGCGACCAGCCCGGGGGCGCGCTCGCGGTCGACCGGCCGTTCCAGCTCCACCTCGCGTTCCGCAACCACGGCAGCCGCAAGCTGCGGATCCTATCGACCAACGTGCTCGCCGCCTCGGGGCTCGCGATCGACGAGCGGCCGAGCGCGACGGTGCGCCGCGGCCAGCAGGTCGAGGTCACCACCGTCGTGCGCGCGCTCGCCGCCGGCTATCACGTGCTGCACGGCGCGGCGCTGCAGTTCGGCGACGCGCTCGGGCTGTTCGACATCGTGGCATTCTTCCCGAACCCGATCGCGGTGAAGGTGTTCCCGCGCACGATCGCGCTGCGCAGCCAGCCGGTGCGCGCGGTCGGCGGCGCGCTGCACGAGCAGGTCGGCCTCCACCACGTGCGGCGGCGCGGGCTGTCGGGCGAGCTGCGCGAGATCCGCGAGCACACCCACGGCGACCCGTTCAAGTTCATCGCGTGGAAGGCGACGGCGCGCCGCCAGCAGCTGATGGTGCGCGACCTCGAGAACGAGATCGTGACGACGCACGTCGTGATGCTCGACGTCGGCGCCGGCATGCGCTCGGGTCCGCTCGGCCGCACGCCGCTCGACTGGGGCTGCGATGCGGCGGCGGCGCTCGCGAAGGTCGCGCTCGGCTCGAGCGATCGCATCGGGCTCGTCGGCTACGACACCCGCCCGGTGATGGAGCTGCCGGCGGACACGGGCCACCACCACTACCTGCAGCTCGTCGATCGCCTGCTCGACGCGCGCAGCCTCGTCGATGCCGATCTCACCGACGTCACGGCCGGCGAGCTCGTCGCGCTGGTCGCGCGCTACCTCGCGCACCAGGAGGCGATCGACGTCCGCATCAAGGTCGCGCCGCCGCTCGACGATCCGCGCTGGATGCAGATCCAGGCCGGCCCCGACGGCCAGCTCTACGACGTCGCGGCGACCGCGCGCCTGTGCAAGCGGCTGATCGACATCGTCACCCACAAGGCGAACGCCAAGGACGATCCGAAGACGCGCGTGCCCAACGTCGTCGAGGACGACGCGCAGCTGCGCCCGCTGCGCCAGTTCGCGCGGCTGCGCGGCATCGAGCTGCCGTATCGCACGACGTGGGAGCACGGCCGGCGCGCCGCGGGCTTCGCCGCCGCGGTGGAGCGTGCGGTCGCGGGCGGCCGTCCCGACGTCGTGGTCGTGATCAGCGACCTCGCGGGCCTCGCGGAGGACGAGGCGCGCACGAAGCGGGCGATCGCCCGGCTGCGCCGCGCCGCGGGGACCGTGATCGCGCTGGTGCCTGCACCGAGCGGCTTTCTGCCCGCCGCGAGCACGCCGCACGGCCGGCGCGTGCGCGAGCTCGTCGCCCGCGATCAGCGCGCGGCGATCGAGCCGGGGCGGCGGCTGCTGGTGCGCCACGGCATCTCGGTGCTGGAGGCCGCGCCGAGCACGTCGCTCGACCAGCTACTCCACGGGCGGCCGCGCGCGGGCGCGGCGTGACTCCTCGCCGCGGCTGCTACTTCGCGAGCTCGGGGTTCTCGACGACCGTCAGCGTCCATTGATGGTGCGGCGCGGAGCCGGCGGCCTTCTTGGTCACCGACCCGATCGACAGCGCCGTCAGTACCACTGCGGCGACGATGAAGATCGCGTCCCGCCACGGGTCCTTGTTGTGGCGCTTCGAGACTTCCTTCAGGTTGTCCATGCCGATCGCCTCCTGCAGTAGAAAACGCCCAACTTAGAAATTATCAAAGTGGCAGTTACGAGTCACTGTTTTCGACGAAAAATGGCTGGGCGAGATCGCCTTTCTCGTCGGGACAACGCGGGAGTAGCGGTGTGCGCACATCCGCTCACTAGTGGTTATCTGCAACTGTCGCACCCGGCGTAAGTACCTGTACGAGCGTGCCGAGCGCGCTGCTCTTGCGCGTACCTGCCCGTAAGATGCGCGAAGCGCGCGATCGGTTTACAGGTCGTCGAGTCGTTCCTCGGCCTCGAGCCGGTCGGCCAGGCGTGCGATATCGCCGCGGAGCAACGCGCCACAGCTCCGGCACGTCGTGGCATCGGCGGCTACGACGGTCGCGCACGCCGAGCAGCGCGGTACGTCGACCCGCCGCCCGATCACGTGGCCCGCCGCGGCGCCGCCGAGCACCGCGAGCACGCTGGCGTCGCGCGTCGCGATCGCCACCGCGACGCCCGCGCCGATCGCGAGCCCCGCGAGCACGCCGACGCCGCCGCGGTGCGTGTGCCAGCGAAACGCGATCTTCGGCGCCGCCGGGTCGTCCTCGAGCGCGACGTCCGCGAACCGGACGACCTGCGGCCGCGTGCCCGGCTGCGCGTCCGCGGCGATGCCGAGCCGCAGGCGCAGCTCCGCGCGCTTGCCGCGCAGCGCGGCCAGCCACGCGATGACCTCGTCGCGCTGCGGCGGCTCGAGCCCGGGCGGCGGCGCGTCGTCGCCGCGCACCACCGCCTGCACGGCGACCAGGTACGCGAGCGCCGACATCGGCACGTGTCCCGCGCGCAGCACGTCGTAGTCGAGCGGCTCGTACGCGCCGTTGAACCGGCCGGCGCGGCTGTACTGCTGGAACGCCGCGTTCGCGGCCAGCACGCCGAGCCCGACATACACCGCCGCGATCGAGCCGCGCGCGAGATCGACCTCGGGATCGATCGAGATCACCGGCGGCTCGGCGCTGCGGTACGGCGCCGCGCCGTCGTCCTTGCGGTGCGCCGCCGCGAACGCGGTCCCGATCTCGTGCGCGAGCGTGCCCGCGACATCGTCGCGGCCGATGAACCCGAGCGCGAACCGCGCGGTCTTGCCGCGCAGCTCGAACAGCTCGACCCTGGTCTCCGGCATCCGCTCGGTCGGCGGCGGTCCACCGGCCCGCCGGTCCTCGATCGCGATCTCGCGGTCCAGCCCGGCATGCCACGCCAGCCGCTGCAGCAGCAGCACGATGCCGGCCCGCGTCGGCGCCCACGGCTCCGGAAACGCCGCCGGCCCCGGCGCCACCGGCGCCAGCAACAACGGCTCCGCCCCTGCCCGCGCGACGTACTCGGCGACCACGCCGAGCAACTGCTCGCGGGTCTCGGCATCGGGCGCGGCGGGCTCGGCCACCGAAGAAGGATAAACCGCCAAGACGCCAAGCACGCCAAGCCGGAGCCGAGAGATCAACCACGGAGCCACGGAGCCACGGAGCCACGGAGCCACGGAGCCACGGAGCCACGGAGCCACGGAGCCACGGAGCCACGGAGCCACGGAGCCACGGAGCCACGGAGCGACG
>JBLMXA010000459.1:0-3895 GCA_050257515.1 Acidobacteriota bacterium
GAGGAGGAGAACCGCCGCCTCGGCCGGCTGCTCGTCGAGACTCAGACCGATCAGGCGCGCGGCGGCAATGGCCAGCCCGATCACATGATGCGGATCACCGGCGAGCTCAAGGATCTGCGCGTCGAGCTCAAGAAGATGGAAGCCGACCGCGATCAGATGAGCGAGCGCTACGAGATGGCGGAGCGCGATCGCCAGAAGCTCGAGGGCCGGCTCGCGCAGGTCGAGGTCGAGCTGCAGGAGGCTGTCCACGGCAAGCTCGCCGCCGAGAGCGCACGCAACGTCGCGCAGGACGCGCTCGCGAAGGCCGAGGTCGCGCGCCACAAGGCCGCCGAGGAGGCGCTCACCGCGGCGAAGGCTCGCGATGCCGCCGGCACCGCCGGCGACGACGCGCGCCGCGAGCTCGACCGGGTCAAGAGGAAGGTGTCCGATCTCGAGAAGGTCCAGGGCACCGCGCCCGCCGGCGCCGATCCGGCCGAGCTGCAGCGGCTCAAGGAGACGAGCGAGCTCAAGATCAAGGAGCTCACCGCGCGCGCCGAACAGGCCGAGCGCGCGGCGAAGGCGCTCGAGCTCGCGGTCGAGGCGGCGAAGACCGACGCGCAGGCCGCGAAGGCCGAGGCGACGCGCGCCAAGGCGCAGGCCGATACCCAGGCGAAGTCGATCGTCGACGCGGTCGGCTCGCCCGCCGGCTCGCCCGAGCTCGCGAAGAAGGCCAAGGAGATCTACGACGCGATCAACGACATCCTGTCGGAGATGCGCAACCACATGGTCCTCGTCCAGGGCGAGCTCCCGAACCTCAAGTCCGACGACGGCGAGACGATGAAGGCGGTGACCGACGCGGTCGAGTCGCTCGTCGACAGCGCCGAGACGGCGAAGGGCGCGCTGCGCGGGCTGCGCGACCTCGCGGAGTAATTCATGACGATCAACAACAGGCGCTCGAGCAAGGCGGAGATCGAGGATCTGATCCGCGCGCGGTACTCGCTGATCTGGATCACGTCGCCGGAGGAGGAGCGCGTCGAGGACTCGCTGAAGCGGCTGTGCGTCGAGCGCGAGATGCGGCTCGAGGTGTGGTCGATCACCGAGGGCTTCAAGACGATCGCGAACGGGCAGGGCACGCGCGACGTGAAAGATCCGATGAAGGCGATCGATCACGTGATCCGCAGCGAGGGCCGCGCGCTGTTCGTGCTGCGCGACTTCCACCCGTTCCTCAAGGAGCCGGCGGTCGTCCGCCGCCTGCGCGACGCCGCGCACGAGCTGCGCAAGACGAAGAAGAGCCTCGTCGTGCTCGCGCCGGTGACGAAGGTGCCCCCCGAGCTCGAGAAGAGCATCTCGGCGATCCTCGACTGGGAGCTGCCGAACCGCCAGGAGATCGAGGGCGCGGCGAAGAAGGTGATCCCGAGCCTGCCGCCGGCGACCCAGCAGGTGATCGAGAGCGATCCGACGTTCATGGAGCGCGTCGTCGAGGGCGCGCTCGGCCTCACGCTCGTCGAGGCGGAGAACGTGTTCGCGAAGAGCGCGGTGCGCACGCACACGTTCGATCTCGAGACGATCCTCGAGGAGAAGAAGCAGATCATCCGCAAGTCCGGCCTGCTCGAGTACTACGAGCACCGCGAGGAGTTCTCCGACGTCGGCGGCATGGAGGTGCTCAAGGACTGGCTGATCAAGCGCCGCAACGCGTTCGGTACGCGCGCGCGCGATTTCGGCCTGCCGCTGCCCAAGGGCATCCTGCTGATCGGCGTGCCCGGCACCGGCAAGTCGCTCACCGCGAAGGCGGTCGGCGCGCTGTGGCAGATGCCGCTGCTTCGCCTCGACGTCGGCAAGATCTTCGCCGGCCTCGTCGGCAGCTCGGAAGAGAACGTGCGCAGCGTGATCAAGACCGCCGAGGCGATCGCGCCCGCGATCCTGTGGATCGACGAGCTCGAGAAAGGCTTCTCCGGCACGCAGTCGTCGGGCTCGACCGACGGCGGCACCACGTCGCGCGTGTTCGGCACGTTCATCACGTGGCTGCAGGAGAAGACGACGCCGGTGTTCGTGATCGCGACCGCGAACAACGTCCACCAGCTGCCGCCCGAGCTGCTGCGCAAGGGCCGCTTCGACGAGATCTTCTTCTGCGACCTGCCCGATCGCGAGGACCGCCGCCAGATCCTCGACATCCACATCCGCAAGAAGAACCGCGACCCCGGCCAGTTCGACATGGACAAGCTGGTCGACGCGACCGTCGACTTCTCCGGCGCCGAGCTCGAGCAGGCCGTGGTCGCCGCGCTGTACGACGCGTTCGACAGCGGCCTCGATCTCGACACCGAGGGCCTGCTCAAGACGGTCGGCGAGATCGTGCCGCTCGCGATCACGATGCGCGAGATGATCGAGTCGATGCGCGAGTGGGCGCGCACGCGCGCACGCATGGCGTCGGCGCGCGGCGGCAAGCCGGCCAAGAAGGAGGGCTGGATGGCGCGCTACGGCGCGCCGACGGCCAACCTCGGCGACAAGGGCCCCGAACCGACCGCCGACGACGACGGGCGCAAGCTCGAGCTGTGACTAGGTGGCGGCGACGCGATAGCGCGGCCGCAACAGCCACAGATGCAGCACGGCCAGACCGACCGCGCCTGGCAGGAGCCCCAGCGCCGACCACCGCGCGATCGCCGGCCACTCGACCGCCAGCACGGTCGGCGCGGACAGGCTCCATGCCTCCGCGGGGCGCGCGGCGAGCACGAGCGTGACCGCGGCGACATGCGTGGTGATCGCGGCGACGTGGATCCAGTACTCGAACGAGCTCAGCCCGCCGAGGCTGCTGCGGCTGGCGCGCTCGACCAGCACGTCCCACGACTGGATCGCGAAGTCGACGAGCACGATCGCGAGCGTGGCGTACAGGACGGCGCCAGCGAAGCAGCGGCCGAACAGCAGGTAGATCATCGGCCCGAACAGCACCGCGCGCAGCGTGTGGGTCAGGTGCTCGGTGACCGAGTCGCGCCTCGCATAGAGCTTGTACTTGTAGAGATGCAGGTACAGCCCGTCGACGATCGCGATCGTGGCGGACAGGTCGATCAGCAGGGCTGCTACGAGGAGGTGATGGTCCATCGTCGGGATCCTCTCTCCATATAATCCCGTATACTGGGACAGCTCATGTCGCATTTCACCAAGTGCGCGCTCAAGATGACGAACCTCGCGGCGCTCAAGAAGGCGCTCGCGGACATGCAGCTCAAGTTCACCGAGGCCGAGCAGGGCCAGTCGGTGACCGTGCGCGGCTACCGCGGGGACAAGCTGCAGGCCGCGATGTCGATCGACATGGGCCGCTACGACATCGGCATCGTCGCGAACGAGGAAGGCACGTACGACATCATCGCCGACTGGTGGGGCGTCGAGACGACGAAGGGCGTGTCCGAGGAAGAGTTCAAGAACACGCTGTCGCAGAAGTACCAGTATCACAACGTCAAGCAGGCCTGCGAAGAGAAGGGCTACGCGGTGGAGGAAGAGGTCAACGAGGAGGACGGCTCGATCCGGCTGGTCGTGCGAAAGTGGGTGAGCGAATGAGGAAGCAGGACATCGAGATCGTCATCAACGAGAAGGGCGAGGTGACGTTCACGGTCAAGGGCGTGAAGGGCGGCAGCTGCATGGACGAGACGAAGTTCCTCGAGCAGGCGCTCGGAGGGGATGCCGCCGTCGTCGACCAGCAGAAGACCGGCGAATTCTATGAACAATCCGAGGGATACGTGTCGCAGTGGTCCGGGGAAGGCAAGGACGAGTAACCCCGTAGAATGACTATCCCGACGTGTCGACCGACGAGGACAAAGACGACCAGGAGCGCGAGCGCCACGACGGCGATCGCGCCGAAGATCTCACCGACGAGCTCGCCAAGAAGTACGACCCCGATCGCCTGTTGAAGATCGTCTCGAAGCGCGCC
>JBLMXA010000460.1:0-3608 GCA_050257515.1 Acidobacteriota bacterium
GCCTCGAGGTCGAGGCGACCTCGCGCGATCTGTCGTCGAGCGGCGTGTTCGTGTGCACGCAGCTCCTCGATCCGATCGGCACGCGCTGCGAGCTGACGATCCTCATCGACGGCGGCCCGCCGCTCCAGCTCGGCGGCGTGGTGCGCCGCGTGGTCGAGCACGATCCGCTCGGCGCCGAGCCGGTGGGCATGGGCGTCGAGTTCGACCAGGTCGGGGCCGAGGCGCGCGCCTGGCTCGAGAAGACCGTCGCGAAGATCGCGGCGACCGGGTAGGGCGCCTACGCGCGCCGGCGCCGCCGCACGACCACGAGCACCACGCCGAGGGCGAGGATGCCGGCGCCGAGCGGCGAGCCCGAGCCCGTCGTGTCGCAGCAGCCGCCGCCCTGGTTGCCGCCGCCGTTGGAGCCCGAGCCGGAGCCCGAGCCCGAGCCGCTGCCCGACCCGCCGGACATCGCCGGCGTGACCGTGAGCGCGATGTCGACCATCGCCGACGTCGCCGAGCTCGCGCCGGCGACCGTGTAGTGCGAGGCGCCGACCGCGGCGCTCGGGTCGGCGGTGAGCGTGACCTGGCTCGTGCCGCCGGCCATCACCGACGCCGGGTTGAACGTCGCGGTGACGCCCGTCGGCAGGCCGGTCGCGGTGAGGTTCAGCATCGCCGGCGTGCCGGCGACCGCCTGCGTCGTGATCGTGTACGTCGCGGTGCCGCCCTGCTCGACGGTCTCGGCATCGCCGGTCAGCGCGAACGACGAGCAGTTCGGCAGCGAGAACGCGGCGACGCGCGTCTGCCAGCTCGAGCGGCCCGACGTCTTGTAGTACTCGTGCGTCGCCCAGAACGTGCAGTCGTCGACCGGGTCGATGTTGAGCGAGCTGTAGTCGCCCCAGCGCGAGACCTGGGTCTGCACGCCGCCGCCGGAGACGATCGTGCCCTCGCCCAGGCCCATCGTGCCGAGCGCGTCGGTCGACGCGTGCGCGGCGTAGCGGATCCCCGGATCGGTCGTCGAGCTCGACACGGTGTAGACGGTCGCGATGTCGCCCGAGGCGTCCATCGCGATGCTCGGCAGCCACCGGAACGAGCCGTCCGGCGCGTACGTGCCCTGCTGGTAGACCGACGGGTTGGCCAGGCCGCGGAACTCGTACCAGCGGACGCCGCCGCCGTTGCCCGCGGTCACCGAGTGGCTGACGAGCAGCGACTCGTGGTCGGCGAACCGGCGGTACACGAAGCGGTTCATCGCGCGGTCGGCGAGCGAGTCGAGCTGCGTGCCGCCCGACGGCTCGTTCACGCACGTGCCGCCGTCGCACAGCGCGGAGAAGCTGCTCACCGTGATCGTCTGCGGGCCGGTGAACGCGCTGCTGGACGGCGTGTTCCAGTCGACGTGCAGCGTCCAGTACGCGAGGTCGGTGTTCGAGTCGAGCGCGATCACGCCGGCCGGCGAGTTGGCCGCCGGCTGCGTCTTGCCGTCGAGATCGGTGACGAGCAGGCCGCCGTAGTTCGAGCCGGCGTCGAAGCACTGCATCGTCGCGTTCGGATCACCGGCGAGCATCTTCGTGCGATCCATCGCGCACACCTTGCCGCCCGCGAAGCCCGAGTTCGGGAACATGTTGAACGTGAAGTAGTAGGCGTCCGGCCACAGCGCGATCTTCGGGTAGTCGTTCATCGCGTCGTAGTTGAACTGGTAGCGCGCGTACGTGCCGGTCGGGTCCGGCGACGTCGACACCGCGACGCACTGGTAGAACGGGCCTCCGCCGCCGCCGATCGAGAACTGCGAGATCACCCAGCGGTCGGCGAGGTGATCGTAGCGGACGGTCGCGTCGCCGTCGTTGGACTGCGCGCACGCGCCGTTGAAGCCCGACCACACGTTGCCGGTGTCCATCGGGCCCATCATCACGGTGCCGCTCCGCGAGAACACCGAGAGCGACACGTTGACGACCTGCACGTAGTGATTGGGGCCGACGTCGCCGTCGGTGTCGGGCGGGATGCCGCCGGGCGTGAAGCCCGACATGCCGGCGCCCATCGCTTCGAAGTTGACCGTCGGCGCCGGGATCGCGTGCGGACCGACCGCGAGCTGCGTGACCGCGTCGATCGCGGGCATCTCGGCGGCCGCGTGCCAGCTCGGATGCGGGATTCGCCGCGCGGGCTCCGATTCCTCGATCGCGTCGGGATCGCGCGCCGGTCTCGGCAGCTTGGCCAGCTCGCGCAGCGGCGGCGAGATGTCGTGCGCGGCGAGCTGGACGACCTCGCCTCCGTCGGGCTTGTTGTCGATCGACTTGTCCGCTCGGCACGCGCACACGAACAGCGCGGCCATCACCCATGCAGAGCTTCGCATGCGTCGAGACTCTGCTACTCGCGCTGCGGTGAACACACATCCCGCGTCGCATCCGCTGTCAGACTGTCGACGCGACTCATCGAAATCAAGCTCACCCGGCAAGACGCACAGCGTCAGTTGTGCGCGGTCGTGCACAACGAGTACGCTGCGTGGGTTGGAGCCGGAAGAGCAGTACGTGAGCGAGGCGTTGCCGTGGGAGCGCAAGCGACGGCCCCAGACGCGGCGTGCGCCGCACCTCGTGCTCGCGTGGTCGCTCGACGAGCACGACCGGCTCGGCGAGGTCGTGCCGGTTCTTGCCTCCACGAGCGTCGGCCGCGGCGGCCCGCTCGAGGACGATCCCGCGCCACGCACGACGCTGCATCAGATGCGCCCGGGGCGCACGGTCGCCGGCCCGCCGATCGCGAGCGCGCGGATCTCTCGGCGGCAGCTGATCGCCGAGCCGCGCGACGAGCAGTCGCTGTACGTGCGATCGGTCGGCCACGCGAAGCTGCGCGTCGGCGGCGAGGTCGTGCGCGAGGCGATCGCGAAGGTCGGCGACGTGATCGAGCTCCACAACGCGGCGGTGTTCCTCGTGTCGAGCCGCCCGGTCGAGCTGCCGCCGCTGACGTCGGTGGCGGAGCCCGAGTTTCCGTACGGCGCGCCGGATCCGTTCGGCATCGTCGGCGAGAGCGAGATCGCGTGGAAGCTGCGCGACGCGATCGGGTTCGCGGCGTCGACCGATCGCCACGTGCTGCTGCTCGGCGAGAGCGGTGTCGGCAAGGAGCTCGCCGCGCGCGCGGTGCACGGGTTGTCGGCGCGTGCCGGCCGCGCGTTCGTCGCGCGCAATGCCGCGACGATGCCGGAGGCGCTGATCGACGCCGAGCTGTTCGGCAACGTCAAGAACTACCCGAACCCCGGCATGCCGGAGCGCGCCGGCCTCGTCGGCGAGGCCGACGGGTCGACGTTGTTCCTCGACGAGATCGGCGATCTGCCGGAGCGCTGCCAGGTCCACCTGCTGCGCGTGCTCGATGCCGGCGGCGAGTACCAGCGGCTCGGCGACGGGCGGGCGAGCCGCTCGACGTTCCGGCTGGTCGCGGCGACGAACCGGCCGCTCGAGATGCTCAAGCACGACT
The DNA here is from genome assembly GCA_050257515.1 of Acidobacteriota bacterium. Classification (GTDB taxonomy): domain Bacteria; phylum Myxococcota_A; class Polyangia; order Haliangiales; family Haliangiaceae; genus JABFXX01. The sequence goes on from JBLMXA010000460.1 coordinate 3,436, forward strand.
TCCTCGCGCGGTTCACCCACCGCATCACGCTGCCCGGGCTGACCGAGCGGCGCGACGACGTGCCGCTGATGCTCGCCGAGATCCTGCGCCGCACCGCGCGCGCCAACCCCGCGATCGCCGCGCGCTTCTTCGAGCGCCGCAAGGGCGAGATCGCCGAGCCGCGGCTCGCGCCC
>JBLMXA010000461.1:0-9947 GCA_050257515.1 Acidobacteriota bacterium
GCGAGATCCTCGAGCTCAAGAACACGATCAACACGATGGTCGACCAGCTGCGGTCGTTCGCCTCCGAGGTGACGCGCGTCGCGCGCGAGGTCGGCACCGAGGGCAAGCTCGGCGGCCAGGCCGACGTGCCGGGCGTCGCCGGCACGTGGAAGGACCTCACCGACTCGGTGAACGTGATGGCGGCGAACCTGACCGATCAGGTGCGCGGCATCGTCAAGGTCGTCACCGCGGTCGCGACCGGCAACCTGCGCCAGCGCCTCACCGTCGAGGCCAAGGGCGAGGTCGCCGCGCTCGCCGAGACGATCAACAACATGACCGACACGCTCGCGACGTTCGCCGAGCAGGTGACGAACGTCGCCCGCGAGGTCGGCGTCGAGGGCCGGCTCGGCGGTCAGGCCAACGTGCCCGGCGCGGCCGGCACGTGGAAGGACCTCACCGGCAACGTCAACCTGCTCGCCGCGAATTTGACGAACCAGGTGCGCGCGATCGCGGAGGTCGCGACGGCGGTGACCAAAGGCGACCTGACAAGGTCGATCCAGGTCGAGGCGCGCGGCGAGGTCGCCGAGCTCAAGGACAACATCAACACGATGATCGACAACCTGCGCGCGACCACCGATCGCAACCAGGAGCAGGACTGGCTCAAGACGAACCTCGCGAAGTTCACGCGCATGCTGCAGGGCCAGCGCGATCTCGTCACCGTCGGCAAGATGCTGCTGTCCGAGCTGTCGCCGCTCGTCGACGCGCAGCAGGGCACGATCTACCAGATGGAGCGCGGCGAGCCGACCGAGCTCGCCGACACGACGGTGCACGCGCCGAAGATGCTGCGGCTGCTCGCGGCGTACGCGCAGCGCCCGGATCAGCCCGAGTGCATCCCGCTCGGCGTCGGGCTCGTCGGCCAGTGCGCGGCCGAGAAGCAGCGCATCCTGCTGCACGACGTGCCGCCCGAGTACACGAAGATCGCGTCGAGCCTCGGCGAGGCGTACCCGCGCAGCATCGTGGTGCTGCCGGTCCTGTTCGAGGGCGAGACGATGGCGGTGATCGAGCTCGCCGCGCTGCGGCCGTTCAACGTCACCCACCTCGCGTTCCTCGATCAGCTGACGCAGTCGATCGGCGTCGTGCTCAACACGATCGAGACGACGATGCGCACCGAGAACCTGCTGTTGCAGTCGCAGCAGCTGACGACCGAGCTGCAGACGCGCCAGATCGAGCTGCAGCAGACGAACGAGGAGCTCGCGAGCAAGGCCAAGCAGCTCGCCGAGCAGAACGAGGAGGTCGAGCGCAAGAACAAGGAGGTCGAGCAGGCCCGCCGCGCGCTCGAGGAGAAGGCGGCCGAGCTCGCGCTCACGTCGAAGTACAAGTCCGAGTTCCTCGCGAACATGTCGCACGAGCTGCGCACGCCGCTCAACTCGATCCTCATCCTCGGCCAGCAGCTCGCCGAGAACGTCGGCGGCAACCTCACCGGCAAGCAGATCGAGTTCGCGAAGAACATCCACTCGGCCGGCACCGACCTGCTGACGCTGATCAACGACATCCTCGATCTCTCGAAGATCGAGTCGGGCACCGTCACGGTCGAGCCCGAGGAGATCACGTTCGGCTCGCTGCGCGACGCAGTCCATCGCACGTTCCACCACATCGCCGAGAACAAGAACCTCGCGTTCGACGTCGAGATCGAGCCGTCGCTGCCGCGGTCGTTCACGTGCGACCCGAAGCGCCTGCAGCAGATCTTGAAGAACCTGCTGTCGAACGCGTTCAAGTTCACGGCGCACGGCCACGTGTCGATGAGCGTGCGCCAGGTGACGAGCGGCTGGTCGACGGATCACCCGGTGCTGGCGAAGACCGGCACGGCGATCGCGTTCATGGTCTCCGATACCGGCATCGGCATCGCGCCCGAGAAGCAGAAGCTGATCTTCGAGGCGTTCCAGCAGGCCGATGCCGGCACGAGCCGCAAGTACGGCGGCACCGGCCTCGGCCTCGCGATCTCGCGCGAGCTCGCGACGCGGCTCGGCGGCGCGATCCGCCGGGTGTCGAAGCCGGGGCAGGGCAGCACGTTCACGCTGTACCTGCCGATCGCGTTCAGCGGCCCGACGCAGCAGCCGGTGCTGGCGAGCCCGCACCGCGAGCTGCAGGCTCGCCAGCAGATGCCGGTGCTCGCGGTCGCCAAGACCGAGGAGACGGTGGCCGACGATCGCGCGGACATCCGCGGCGGCGACAGCGTGCTGCTGATCTGCGAGGACGATCCGCACTACGCGCGGATCCTGCTCGGCATCGCGCGCGGCAAGGGCTTCAAGGGGCTCGTCGCCAGCCGCGGCCAGCAGGCGCTCGCGCTCGCGCGCGAGTACGTGCCGACCGCGATCACGCTCGACGTGTTCCTGCCCGACATGCTCGGCTGGACGGTGCTCGACAACCTCAAGCTCGACGCGCAGACGCGCCACATCCCGGTGCAGATGCTGTCGGTCGAGGAGGAGCGCCAGCACGGGCTGGCGCACGGCGCGTTCAGTTACCTCGTCAAGCCCGCGACCACGGGCGAGCTCGAGACCGCGCTCGACAAGCTGAAGACGTACGTCGCGCCGCACACGAAGCGGCTGCTCGTGATCGAGGACAACGATCGGGAGCGCGCGAGCATCGTCGAGCTGCTCGGCCACGATGACATCGAGATCGATGCCGTCGCGACGGGCGCCGACGCGCTCGAGGCGCTGCGCGCACGCGACTACGAGTGCTGTGTCGTCGACCTGCGGCTGCCCGACATGACCGGCTTCGAGCTGCTCGAGAAGCTGCAGGTCCAGGTGCCGCTCGCCGAGCTCCCGATCGTCGTGTTCACCGGCAAGCAGCTGAGCGCGGACGAGGAGGCGAGGCTGCGCGCGGTGGCCAAGAGCATCGTGCTCAAGGACGTGCAGTCGCCGGAGCGCCTGCTCGACGAGACGTCGCTGTTCCTGCACCGCGTGATCGACGACCTGCCGGAAGCCAAGCGCAAGATGATCGAGCGCCTGCACGGCTCGACGGAGGCGCTGCGCGGCCGCAGGGTGCTGGTCGTCGACGACGATGCGCGCAACATCTTCGCGCTGACCACCGTCCTCGAGAGTCAGGACATGGAGGTGCTGTCGGCGACGAACGGCCGCCAGGCGATCGAGATCATCCAGCGTACGGCCGACCTCGGTGTCGTGCTCATGGACATCATGATGCCGGGGATGGACGGCTACGAGACGATGCGAGAGATCCGCAAGAATCCCGCGCTGCGAACGTTGCCGATCCTCGCGCTGACCGCGAAGGCCATGAAGGGAGATCGCGAGAAATGTCTGGAAGCGGGCGCCTCGGACTACATCGCGAAGCCGGTCAACACGGATCAACTGCTATCGTTGCTGAGGGTGTGGCTGTACCGATGAGCGACCTGATCGATCTCCTGCTCGTGGACGACGAGCCGCGAAACCTCGACGCGCTCGAGGCGATCCTCGACGATCGTGGATATCGCCTGCTGCGCGCCGACAGCGCCGACGCGGCGCTCAGGCTGCTGCTCGATCACGATGTCGCCGCGATCGTGCTCGACATCAAGATGCCGGGGATGAGCGGCTTCGAGCTCGCGCAGATCATCAAGAGCACGAAGAAGTTCCGGCAGGTCCCGATCCTGTTCCTCACCGCCTACATGGTCGGCGACCAGGACGTGATCGCGGGCTACGGCGCGGGCGCGGTCGACTACCTGACCAAGCCGATCAACCCGCAGATCCTCCGCCACAAGGTCGCGGTGTTCGCCGATCTGTTCCGCAAGACGCGCGCGCTCGCCGAGCTCAACCTGAAGCTCGAGGAGCGGGTCGCCGAGCGCACCGCGGCGCTCGACGCGGCGGCCAAGCAGAAGGACGAGTTCCTCGCGATCCTCGCGCACGAGCTGCGTAACCCGCTCGCGCCGCTGCGGACCGGGCTCGATCTCGTGATGGCCGCGCAGCAGAAGGGCGAGCCGGCGTCGCCGCGCACGACCGCGGCGATGAACCGCCAGCTCGATCACATGGTGCGGCTGATCGACGACCTGCTCGATATCTCCCGGATCAGCCGCGGCGTGCTCGAGCTCAAGAAGGAGCGCGTCGATCTCGCGACCGTCGTCGACGGCGCGCTCGACAACGTGCGCCCGCTGCTCGAGCGGCGCAAGATCGAGCTCTCGCTCGCGGTGTCACGGCCGGTCCAGGCGCACGCCGACGCGACCCGCGTCGCGCAGATCCTCGGAAATCTCTTGAACAACGCGGCGAAGTTCACGCTCGATGGCGGACGCGTTTCGGTCGAGCTCTCGCACGCCGGCGACCACGCGACGATCTGCGTGCGCGACTCCGGAATCGGCATCCCTCCCGACCAGCTCGACCGCGTGTTCGAGATGTTCGCGCGCGTCGATCGTCCCGACCGGCGCGCGCTGGATCAGGGGCTCGGGATAGGGCTCGCCCTGTCGCGCAGGCTCGCGGACCTTCACGCCGGCGCGCTGACCGCCGCGAGCGAAGGCGCCGGCAAGGGCGCGACATTCACGCTCAGGCTGCCCGCCGTCGCGGTCGCCGAGGCCGCGGTGCCGCAGGCCAACGGCAAGACCGTCGCCGCGGCCGAGGCTCGCGGGTTCAGCATCCTCGTGATCGAGGACAACGACGACATCGCCGACACGCTCGCCGAGCTGCTCGGCGATCTCGGGCATCACGTCTCGGTCGCGCGCACCGGGCCCGAGGGCGTCGACATGGTCCGGAAGGTCCAGCCCGAGGTCGTGCTGTGCGACCTGGGCCTGCCCGGGATGGACGGTGTGGAGGTGTGCCGCTCGGTGCGCGCGCTCCAGCTCGCGGCCCAGCCGATCATGATCGCGCTGACGGGCTGGGGCCGAGACGACGATCGCAAGCGCACGAGCGAGGCGGGGTTCGACCACCACCTGGTCAAGCCGATCGCCGCCGACAAGCTTCATGGCGTGCTGCGCGGGCTTCGTGCGTGAGGACGCGCGGGGCATCTTGCCGCGTGCCATGGTTTGAGGTCAAAGTGTCTAGGCGATGGCACGGGCGCCGCTGCAGGATCGCGTGGCCGAGCTGGCCGCAGACGTGCTCGACTCGTTCGAGAAGCTCGACGTGATCCTGCGCCTCGATCGCGCCACCTCTCCGGTCGCACTCGACACGCTCGTCGCCGAGCTCGCGATCGCGAAGCTCGAGCTGGTGGCGGCGATCGACGAGCTGGTCGTCGATGGTGTCGTTCGCGGTGGCACGACCGGCTACGAGCTGCGGCGCGACGGCAAGTGGGCGGAGCACGTGCGCGCGCTCGTCGAGCTGCACCGGACCGATCGCATGGAGGTCGTCACCCTGATGTCGAAGGCGTCCGTGGAACGGCTGCGCCAGCAGGCCGCGCGCGCGTTCGCCGATGCGTTCATCGTGCGGACGCCGAAGAAGAAGGGAGACGGCGATGGCTGAGCTCGTCTACATCCTGTGCGCGGTGACGTCGCTCGCGTGCGCGATCCTGCTCGGGCGCGCCTACCGGCGCTCGCGCCATCGCGTGCTGTGGTGGTCGACGTGGTGCTTCGTCGGGCTGGCCCTCACGAACGTGCTGACGTTCGTCGATCTCATCGTCGTGCCGCAGGTCGACCTGCACTGGGTGCGTGCCTCGGTCGGCTTGGTCGCCCTCGTGCTGCTCGCGGTCGGTCTCGTGTGGGAGGCGCCGTGACGCTCGCGGGGCTCGCGACGTTGCTGGACGGCGCGCAGCTGATGGCGGCGCTCGTCATCGCGCTGAGCTTCTGGAAGCTCGGGCGCGCCACCAGCGACCGCCTGTACTACGCCTTCGGAGTTGCCTTCGTGCTGCTCGCGACGTCCGCCGTGCTGGTCGGCCTCGGCGTGGCGGTCCGCGAGAACAGCGCGCTCGCGTTCGTGCCGCGCTTGCTCGCGTTCCTGACGATCATCGTCGCCGTGATCGACAAGAACCGCAGGGTGCGCTCGGATGCGCGCGAGTGACACGCGTGCGCCGCTGACACGGCATCCGGAGATTCGAGCTAGGCGCGTGACTGTGGCCGCGCGTTGGGTATCCTGCGAACGGGAGTCCCGTGAGCAGGATCGAGCTGACTGCCGGCGAAGAGCTGTTCCGCCTGCTCGTCGAGAGCGTGCGCGACTACGCGATCTTCATGCTCGATCGGCAGGGGTGCGTGGCGACGTGGAACCCGGGCGCCGAGCGGCTCAAGGGCTATCGCGGCGACGAGATCATCGGCCGCCACTTCTCGACGTTCTACCCCGATGCCGACGTCCGCGCGGGCAAGTGCGAGATGGAGCTCGAGGGCGCCGCGCGCGATGGCCGCTTCGAGGACGAGGGCTGGCGCGTGCGCAAGGACGGCACCCGGTTCTGGGCGAACGTCGTGATCAGCGCGGTGCGCGACAGCCGCGGCGAGCTCGTCGGCTTCTCGAAGGTGACGCGCGATCTGACGGAGCGCCGCCGCGGCGAGGACGAGCGCGCCGCGCGGCTCGCCGCCGAGCAGGCAAACCGCGCGAAGGACGCGTTCCTCGCCGTGCTCGGCCACGAGCTGCGCAACCCGCTCGCGCCGATGGTCACCGCGGTGCAGCGGATGAAGCTGCGCGGCGGCGACAGCAAGGAGCTCGGCGTCATCGAGCGCCAGCTCGATCACGTGATGCGGCTCGTCGACGACCTGCTCGACGTCTCGCGCATCGCGCAGGGCAAGGTCGTGCTCAAGAAGCAGCGGCTCGAGCTGCGCGACGTGATCGCGAAGGCGCTCGAGATCGCCGGCCCGCTGATCGAGCAGCGCCAGCACGCGATCGACATCACGCTGCCGCCGGGCGCGCTGCCGGTGTACGGTGACGAGGTGCGGCTCACCCAGGTGGTGACGAACCTGCTCGTCAACGCGGCGAAGTACACCGATCCGGGCGGCCACATCTGGGTCGTCGCGCGCGAGCACGGCGACGCGCTCGCGATCGACGTCCGCGACGACGGCATCGGCATCGAGCCGGCGATGCTCGGACGCGTGTTCGATCTGTTCGCGCAGAACCACGATTCGGATCGACGCGCGCCGGGCGGGCTCGGCATCGGGCTCGCCCTCGTGCGCTCGCTGGTCGCCCGGCACGGCGGCGAGGTCAGCGTGCGCAGCGAAGGCCGCGGCCACGGCTCGACGTTCACGGTGAGGCTGCCGCGCGCCGTGCCGCGGACGACCGAGCAGCACGCGCTCGCGGAGCCCTCGGCGGGCACGAGCAACGAGCGCCGGCGCGTGCTGATCGTCGACGACAACGAGGACGCGCTCGTGCTGCTCGGCGAGGCGATCGCCGCGGCCGGCCACGACGTGCGCACCGCGCTCGACGGCGAGACCGCGCTCGAGATCGCGCGCGCGTTCCAGCCGGAGGTCGGGATCCTCGACATCGGCCTGCCGATGATGGACGGCTACGAGCTCGCGGTGCGCCTGCGCGGCGAGCTCGGCATGGCCAAGCTTCGCCTGATCGCGCTGACCGGGTACGCGCAGCCATCGGATCGCACGAAGAGCGCCACCGCGGGGTTCGACCAGCACTTCGTGAAGCCGGTGGACGTCCGGCGGATCTCGGACGCGATCGCGCGCATGTGACCCACGGTGGCGTGCGTGCACGCCACGCGTGCGCCGGCGCGCGCACCTCACGAGCTGCGATCGCGGAGCAGCCGGGCGGCATCCGTGGCGGCCCGCAGGAGATCGTCGTCGCAGATCACGGCGAGCCGCGGTGCGTGCTGGCGGACGATCGAGATCGCGACGTCGGGGCAGAGACCCCGCGTCATCGCGTAGATAGCGGCGTCGAAGCGACCGCAGGCGAGCGCGCCGCGTAGCGCCGCCTCGAAGTCGACGCGGACGAGCTCGGCGTCGAGGCCGTGGTTGCCGAGCGACGCGCGAAGTCCCGAGACATCCCGGATCCACGGGCAGATCAACAGGAGCTTGATCCTCGTGTGCGGCGCCGCCATCGCTGCGAGGATCGTGCAGCGTGCGGGCCAGAGGCACCGACTGTGGCAAAACCGCACGGCGTGCGCTTGCGCCACACCGGGGGCCCTGCCGTCGGTGGAACCTCGATTCCGCGATGGTGAACGTGGTAGAGGAGAATCGTGAGCAGTACCTCGCGTGGGCAATTGCCTAGGCTCGCGCCGAGCTGGTGGATCCGGGCGGGTGGAGGTGGAGCCCTGGCGACCCTCGGCAGCAAGGCCGCGTATGCGTGGCTCGCCGATCGCCAGGTGCCCGCGCCGAGCACGCGCTGGCACGTCGCGATCGGCCTCGACGTGCGCGACGAGCCCGCGCTCGCGGGCTTCGACGAGGCGACCGACTCGCGGTTCCACGTCGAGATCTATGCCGAGGAGTGGGGCTACTTCTTCTGTCACGCTGGCCGTGCGTCGTGGATCCGGATCACCGACGTGCCGTTCGTCCACATGCGCGACGACTACGGGCTGCTCGCGGCGACGCCGGCGCTCGACGCGATCGGCGACGTGCTGCGCAAGCTGGAGGACGAGCACCACCTCGCGTTCCGTCGCGATCTCGCGTTCGTCAGCACGAGCCTCGTCAACGCCGAGCCCGCGATCCGGCGCTGGATCGCGACGCTGTAGGCCTCAGATGTACCGCGCCCAGCCGTCGGGGTGCGCGCGCTTGTAGCCGCGGTACCACGCGCACGGCGCCGCGAGCAGCGCGATCACGAGCGCCGCGAACAGCCACGTCTTCGCGAGCGCGTACGAGCTCGCGTCGAGATCGAGCAGCGACGCGAGCGCGGCGAGCAGGTGGACGTGGAGCAGGTAGAAGAAGAACGCGGTCGCGCCGAACAGCGCGAGCGGGCGCAGCGCCGCGCGCGGCTGCTCGGGATCGTCGATCCGCATGAAGCCGGCGAGCAGCAGGAACGCGAGGCCGAGCTCGAGCGTCACGTACGTGAAGCTCGGCGGGTACTTGTTGACGTGCAGCCACTGCAGGATGTCGAGCGAGTCGCGGTGGAGGTGCCAGTTGCCGTAGCCGTCGTGGCCGCGCACCGCGACGAACATCGCGAGCAGCGCGACGCCGATCACCGCGAGCGTCCGCGCGCGCTCGCCGCGCGGCCGCGGCACGACGAGCCAGCGGCCGACCACCCAGCCGATCATCATGATCGACAGCCACGGGATGAATGGATAGACGCACATCCCGCGCCCGAACACCGGTCCCCCCGACCACGATAGCTTCCAGATGGTCGCGATCGGCTCGACCTCCGGGTGCCAGCGCGACGAGAATTCGCCGAGCACCTGGATCAGCACCGCGGCCGCGAGCAGCACGCGGCTCGGGAGATGGCGCAGGTAGGCCATGCACACCATCGAGATGCCGATCGCGTACAGCACCTGGAACCCGAACCGGTGGTAGCCGTTGAACGCCAGCGACATCCACAGCGGATCGAGCGCGGCGATCAGCAGGCCGCGGGTGACGATGAACCGCGTCTGGCCCGGCTGGTCGCGGCGCTTCTCCGCCGACAGCGCGAGCGAGATGCCGGCGAGCAGCAGGAACGTCGGCGCGCACAGGTGCGTGACCCACCGCGTGAGGAACTCGCCGGCGGGCAGCGCCGAGCCGCGCGCCCAGTGCAGGAAGCTGTCGGCGTGCATGTGCGCGGCGTCGAACTTGCCGCCGGCGTGGTCGACGGTCATCAGCATCATGACCAGCCCGCGTAACCAGTCGATGCTGCGAATTCGCATAGTCTTTCGAGTATCCGCGGTGCTGATAGCGCTCAACAAGCCATACGGCGTCCATAGCAAGTTCACCGACGCGCAGGCGCGGCCGACGCTGGCGCGCTTCGGGCTGCCGCCGCGCGTGTACGTCGCCGGCCGGCTCGATCACGACAGCGAGGGCCTGCTGCTGCTCACCGACGACGGCAAGCTCAACCAGCGGCTGACCGACCCGCGCTGGAAGGAGCCGAAGACGTACGTCGTGCAGGTCGAGGGGCGGCCGACCGAGGACGCGCTCGCGCGGCTGCGCAAGGGGCTCGTGCTCAAGGACGGCC
>JBLMXA010000462.1:0-9583 GCA_050257515.1 Acidobacteriota bacterium
GGTCGACGGCGAGCCGGTGACCTTCGCGTACGCGCCGTGGCGCAGCGGCCGCTGGTTCGACGTGTCGGTCGACACGCTTCCCGCCGCGCGCCGGCTCGGGCTCGCGACGATCGTGGCCTCCGCGATGATCCGCGACGAGCGCGCGCGCGGCCGCGAGCCGGTGTGGGGCGCCGACGAGGACAACGCGGCGTCGCTACGGCTCGCGAAGCGCCTCGGGTTCGAGCCGGTCGACGAGCTGTGGGTGGCGGCGGCGAGATGACGGGCCTCGGGCCTCGGGCCTCGGGCCTCCACAGACTCGTGCTCGTACTCGGGCTCGTGCTCGTGCTCGATCACCGCGCGCACGCCGAGCCGAGCAACGAGACACTCGTCTACGTCGGCCTCGCCGCCGCGCCGGTCGACTACCTCGCCGGCGTGTCGCTGCACGAGGGCAGCCACGCGCTCGCCGCCAAGCTCGTCGGCGCCGACGTCGACGAGTACCACCCGTTCCCGCCGGGCATCGATCCGCACACGCACACGTTCCGGTTCGGCTGGACGTACGTCCACGGGTTGCACACGCGCGCCGATCGCGCGGTCTTCTACATCGCCCCGAAGATCACCGACTCCGTGCTGCTCGGCGGGTTCGCGGCGCTCGTCTACACGAGCGCGTGGCCGCGCAACCGTTACGGCGAGCTCGCCCTGACGGTCGCCGCGACCGGGCTGTGGGTCGACTTCGCGAAGGACGTCGTGCTGCTGTCGCCGCTGAACGACGTGTCGCAGTTCGAGCGCGAGACCTGCCTGCGCGGCTGGCGCCGCGTGGCGAGCCGCGTCGTGTACGCCGCGGCCGACGTCGGGCTCGCGCTCGTCGTCGCGCACGGCTACGTGCACACGTTCGAGCGGCCGGCGACGACGGCGATCCCGCTGGTGCTCCCCGTGCTGACGGCTGCGTTTTGATCTCCACGGCGTGCGCGGGCGCGCGGGCGTCGGCGCGCGGCGGAGCGCGAGGTCCCGGGGACGACAGGCACTTTCGCGGGCACCACGCTTGCAGCGGGTGGCCCCATGTCGACGCAGGTGCTCGAGCTGATCGCGAGCGCCCTGCTCGCCCTTGCGGCCGGTCGCTGGCTCGGGCGGTGGGGCCACCGGGCGCTCTACCGGATGACCTTGCTCACGCGGACCCCCGCAGACGACCGCATCATGCTGCGGCTCGCGGGGCCGGTGTCGCTGATCATCGCCGTGATCACGTGGGAGATCGCGATCCACCTGTTCGGCGTCGCGCCGGGCGTGCTCGCGTTCGAGCGCGAGCTCGGCAGCATCGTGCTGCTCGTCGCGCTCGCATGGGCGGGCATGTGCGTGATCGACAGCGTGGTCGAGACGATCGCGGTGCGCTCGACGTGGATCACGGGACATCGTGTGTCGCAGTCGCTGCTGCCGCTCGCGCGGCGCGTCGCGAAGGTCGCGCTCGCGGTGATCGTCGGCGTGATGGTCCTGTCGAGCCTCGGCTACGCGATCGGTCCGCTCGTCGCCGGCCTCGGCATCACGGGCATCGCGATCGCGCTCGCCGCGCAGAAGACGCTCGAGAACGTGTTCGGCGCGTTCGCGATCGGCGTCGATCATCCGTTCCGCGAGGGAGACTTCATCCGGCTCGACAACGGGCTCGCCGGCACGGTCGAGACGATCGGGTTGCGGTCGACGCGCGTGCGCACGCTCGACCGCACGATCGTCACCGTGCCGAACGGCAAGCTGGCCGACGCACAGATCGAGGCGGTCAGCGAGCGCGATCGCGTGCGGTTCTACACGAAGCTCAAGCTCGCACTCGGCGCGAGCGCCGCGCAGGTCGAGCGCGTGCTCGCCGAGCTGCGGGCGGTGCTCCGCGAGCACCCGCAGCGCAGCCCCGAGCAGCCGGCGTCGGTGCACCTCGTCGCGGTCACCGATGCGTGGTTCGAGCTCGAGGTGATGGCGTGGTTCGACACGAGCTGGGCCGACTTCGAGGTGCTGCGCGACCGGCTGCTCGTGCGCTGTCTCGAGGTGATCGCCGCCGCGGGCGCGCAGCTGCACGGCGCGGCGAACCCGCCGGTCGCGGCGGCACCGCGCAAGGCGTCGAACGGGACCCACCCGCGGTCGGCAGGAGGTCTGTCATGAAGCGAGCTTGCGTCGCGATCGTCGATGCCACGCGCGCACGCCTGTACACGTACCAGCAAGGCGGCGAGGATCCCGCGCACGAGTTGCGCGAGACCACGGACCTCGTCAACCCCGCGCGGCGCCAGCGGCCCAGCGAGCTGTTCAGCCCCAGCCACGCGTTCGACGACCACCGCGAGGCGCACATCGAGAACTTCGACGCGCAGTTCGCGCGCGATGTCGTCGTCGAGATCGATCGCATCGCACGCGAGGGTGCGTTCGACCACGTGATCCTGGTCGCCAGCCCCAACATGCTGGGCGAGCTACGCAAGGTCGATGACGTGCTGCACCGCGAGGGCATGGTGATCGACGAGATCCCGCGCGATCTCGCCAAGCTCACGTCACCCCAGCTGCACGATCACCTCGCGCACCTGAAGCTGCTGCCACCGCGCCAGCGGCCCGGGGCACGCTCGGCTGCGCACTGAGCGCGCGCGCGCAGCGGGGCCCTCGGATCTGCGCGGTTCACGCCAACGCTGCGCGGCAAGGTTCTTGCTGAGTCATCTGCGCATGTCGCGAATCCACCTCGCCCTCTCGATCCTCGTTGCCGGCTGCGCGAGCACCGGCGGCAGCGGCGGCGGCGGCAGCGGTAGCGGCCACGCGCCGCCGTTCACGAACGGCGTGTCCACGCTCGCCGGCGACGCCGAGGCCGGCTACGTCGACGGCAACCGTGACATCGCGCGGTTCCACAACCCGGTCGGCGTGGCGTACGGCCCCGACGGCAAGATCTACGTCGCCGACTTCGACAACGGCAAGATCCGCGTCGTCACCTCCGACGGCACGACGAGCACGCTGATCGCGCAGCAGGGCTTCTGCCGGCCGTTCGGGCTCGCGTTCGCCGGGTCGACGCTGTACGCGACGACCGACTGCAACGGCGCGGGCCAGCACTCGCCGCTGACGACCGGCTCGGTGTGGAAGATCGACATCGGCGCGAAGACCGCGACCGAGCTCGCCGACTCGATCGGCATGCCGCGCGGGATCGCCGTGCTGACCAACGGCAAGCTCGCGCTGTCCGATTACGAGAACCACGTCGTCGAGCTGCTCGATCCCGCGAGCGGCCAGGTCACGCTGCTCGCCGGCGCGATGGGCGCGGCCGGCATGGTGGATGGCGTCGGCGCGGCGGCGCGGTTCAACCAGCCGTACGCGCTCGTCCAGCGCAGCGACGGCAAGCTCGTCGTCGTCGACGACGGGAACAACCGGATCCGGCTCGTCGGCCTCGACGGCAGCGTGTCGACGATGGCGGGCACCGGCCAGCCCGGCTACGCCGACGGCGCGATGACCGGCGCGAAGTTCAGCGCCCCCCAAGGGATCGCGATGGCGGGCAACGGCGATCTCTTCGTGACCGACCTCGGCAACTACCGCGTGCGGCGGATCTCGGGCTCGACGATCGACACGATCGCGGGCGACGGGATGGGCGGATACATCGACGACGACGACCGGCTCGCCTCCGAGCTCTACGGGCTCGAGGGCATCACCGTGAAGCCGGACGGGTCGATGGTCTACGTCGCCGACGGCGGCCGGGGCGACGACGTCCCGTACAACCGCGTCCGCCAGATCAAGATGAAGTGACCGATGGGCACCCTGCTGTCGATCGGCGCGAGCGCGCCGGAGTTCGTCGTGCGCGCCGATCGCGGGACGCTCGCTCCCGCATCCGCCGGGCAGCCTCGCGTGCTCGCCTTCGTGCGCGACTGGTCGATCGAGCGCGAGCAGCCCGAGGCGCTACGCGCGATCCGCGGCGAGCTGCGCGGCCTCGGCGCCGAGCTGCTCGTGCTGTCCGATGCGGGCGTGTGGATCTTCCGTCCCGACGACGACATCGAGCAGGTCGCGACGTACAGCGACCGGCTCGCCGCCGATATCGAGACCGCGGCGCTGCTCTACGGCGTTCGCGGTGGTCCACGAGATCGACGAAGCGGCGAAGCCGCGATCTTCGTGATCGACGATCGCGGCGTCATCCGGTTCGCGCACGGCAAGCAGCCCGGCCTCACCGGCGAGCTCGCGCAGGCGCTCGCCGCCGCGAGCGAGGCGCTGCTCGCGCCGAAGCCGTTCACGATGACGCGCCGCGAATGGGTCACCAGCTGCCTCGTCGCGGGCTTCGCGTTCACGCTGCTGCGCGGCTGCAAGCAGGCCGGGGCGCCCGCCGAGGAGATCGCCGAGGCCGCGCCGCAGCCGGCGGGCGACATCGACATCGTGCTCGACGTCAACGGCAAGCGCCACCCGCTGCGCGTCGAAGCGCGCACGTCGCTGCTCGACGCGCTGCGCGAGCAACTCGGCCTCACCGGCACGAAGAAGGGCTGCGACATGGGCCAGTGCGGCGCGTGCACCGTACTGCTCGATGGCCGGCGCGTCGTGTCGTGCCTGACGCTCGCCGTCGTCGCGCACGACCGCCCGGTGACGACGATCGAGGGCCTCGCGAAGGGCGGCGAGCTGCACCCGGTGCAGGCCGCGTTCGTCGAGCACGACGCGCTGCAGTGCGGCTACTGCACGCCGGGCCAGATCATGAGCGCGGTCGGCCTGCTCGCCGAGTCGCCGGGAGGCCTCGGCGACAACGAGCTGCGCGACCGGATGAGCGGCAACCTCTGCCGCTGCGGCGCCTATCCCAACATCAGAGCCGCCATCCTCGCCGTGCACGGAGGCCGCAAATGACCCCGTTCGAGTACGTGCGCGCGGCCGACGAGGGTCACGCGGTGAGGGTGGCGAGCGAGCCCGAGGTGCAGATGCTCGCCGGGGGCACGACGCTCGTCGATCTGATGCGGCTCGAGGTGCGCAAGCCCAAGCGCGTCGTCGATCTCAACGGGCTGCCGCTCGATCAGATCGAGGAGCTGCCGGGCGGCGGGCTCAAGCTCGGCGCGCTCGCGCGCAACGCCGACGTCGCGGCGCACCGCGCGGTCGTCGAGCGGTTTCCGGTGCTGTCGGAGGCGCTGCTCGCCGGCGCGTCGGGCCAGGTCCGCAACATGGCGACGACCGCCGGCAACCTGCTACAGGGCACGCGCTGCCCGTACTTCCGCGATCTCGCGTCGGCCTGCAACAAGCGCGCTCCGGGCACCGGCTGCTCCGCGATGGACGGCTGGAACCGATCGCACGCGATCCTCGGCGGCTCCGACAACTGCATCGCGGTGCACCCGTCGGACATGGCCGTCGCGATGGTCGCGCTCGACGCGATCGTCCACACGCACCTCCCCGGCGGCACGACGCGCCAGATCGCGATCACCGACCTCCACACCCTGCCCGGCCAGCACCCCGAGATCGAGAGCGTGCTCGGCCGCGGCGAGCTGATCACGCACGTCGAGCTGCCGCCGCGCGCGTTCGCGAAGACCTCGCGGTACGTCAAGGTCCGCGATCGCGCGTCGTTCGCGTTCGCGCTCGCGTCGGCGGCCGTCTGCCTCGAGCTGAACGGCCGCACGATCCGCGACGCGCGCATCGCGCTCGGCGGCGTCGCGACCAAGCCGTGGCGCTCGCCCGAGGCCGAGCACGTGCTGACCGGCCGCACGGTGTCGCGCGAGGTGTTCGAGAAGGCGGCGCTCGCGGCGCTGCAGACCGCGCAGCCGCGGCCCGACAACGCGTTCAAGGTCGAGCTCGCCCGGCGCACGATCGTGCGCGCGCTGTCGCGGGCTGGAGGACTCGCATGAGGAAGCCGGTGATCGGAGCGGGGCTCGACCGCGTCGACGCTCACGCGAAGGTCACGGGCCAGGCGACCTACGCCGCCGACGTCCCCGTCGCGAAGGTCGCGCACGCCGTGATCGTCTCGAGCGGCATCGCGCGCGGGCGGATCGCCGCGATCGACGTCACCGCGGCGAACAAGCTGCCCGGCGTGCTCGCGGTGATCACGCCGAAGGACGCGCCGCACGTCGACGCGAACGCCAAGCACGGCATGCCGAACGAGCGCGTGCTGCAGCTGCTCCAGGACGACAAGATCGAGTACTCCGACCAGCCGGTCGCGGTCGTCGTCGCCGACACGCTCGAGCGCGCGCAGCACGCGGCGCTCGCGGTCACCATCCGCTACAAGGTCGAGAGCCCGGTCGCCGATCTCGTGTCGAACCTCGGCGCGGCGATGCCTCCAAAGCATCCGCTGCCGACCGGGCCGGCCGACACGCAGCGCGGCGACGTCGCCGCCGGGCTCGCCAGCGCCGCGCACAAGCTGGAGCTCGTCTACACCACGCCGGTCCAGAACCACAACCCGATGGAGCCGCACGCGACGATCGCCGTGTGGCAGGGCGGCGACCGGCTGACGCTCTACGATGCCACGCAGTACGTGTACGGCGTCCGCGCGCGGCTCGCCGAGATCTTCGGCATCCCGAGGGAGAACATCCGCGTCATCGATCACTTCGTCGGCGGCGCGTTCGGCTGCAAGGGCACGCCGTGGTCGCACGTCGCGCTCGCGGCGATGGCGGCGAAGGTCGTCGCGCGGCCGGTCAAGCTCGTCGTCACGCGCACGCAGATGTTCGCGATGGTCGGCCACCGCCCGAAGACGGTGCAGACGATCGCGCTCGGTTGCGACGCGCACGGCAAGCTCACCGCGATCCGCCACGACGTCGTGTCCGAGACGTC
Organism: Acidobacteriota bacterium; assembly: GCA_050257515.1. GTDB lineage: Bacteria > Myxococcota_A > Polyangia > Haliangiales > Haliangiaceae > JABFXX01. The sequence goes on from JBLMXA010000462.1 coordinate 6,694, forward strand.
GCGGTTCGACGAGTTCGTCGAGGGCTCGGCGCAGCAGACGCGCATGCTGTACGCGTGCCCCAGCGTCGCGACCAGTCACCGCATCGTGCCGATCGACATCGGCACGCCGACGTTCCAGCGCGCGCCCGGCGAATCGACCGGCCAGTTCGCGCTGGAGTCCGCGATCGACGAGCTCGCGTACCTGGCGAACCTCGATCCGCTCGAGCTGCGGCTGCGCAACTACGCGGCGAAGGATCTGCACGAGGACAAGCCCTGGTCGAGCAAGTCGCTGCGCGAGTGCTACAAGGCCGCCGCCGACAAGTTCGGCTGGGCGAGGCGGTCGATGGCGCCGCGATCGATGCGCGACGGCAAGGAGCTCGTCGGCTGGGGCCTCGCGACCGCGACGTATCCGGCGCGCCAGCTGACGAACGCGAGCGCGCGCTGCCGGCTGCGCGCCGACGGGACCGCGCTGGTGCAGACCGCCTCGCACGATCTCGGGACCGGCACCTACACCGTGATGACGCAGGTCGCGGCCGACGCGCTCGGCCTGCCGGTCGGCGCGATCACCGTCGAGCTCGGCGACACGAACCTGCCCGAGGCGCCGATCTCGGCGGGTTCGATGACGGTGTCGTCGGTCGGCCCGGCGGTGCAGCTCGCGTGCAAGCACGCGATCGCCGAGCTCGGCAAGCTCGCGAATCCCGGCGAGCTCGACGGCGACCGCCGCGCGGCGATCAAGGCGATCCTCGCGCGCGCCGGCCAGACCGAGCTCGTCGCCGAGGGCAAGACCGAGAAGCGCCCCGACCGCGACCCGTACTCGTGCCACTCGTTCGGCGCGCAGCTCGCCGAGGTGCGTGTCGACGAGGAGCTCGGGCGCGTGCGTGTGGCGCGGCTGGTCGGCGCGTTCGCGGCCGGCAAGTTCCTGAACGCGAAGACCGCGCGCAGCCAGCTGATGGGCGGCATGGTGTGGGGCATCGGCTTCGCGCTCGAGGAGCACACCGTGCGCGACCACCGGACCGCGCGCGCGGTGTCGCGCGATCTCGTCGACTACCACGTGCCGGTCAACGCCGACGTGCCGATGATCGACGTCATCCTGATCGACGAGGTCGATCCGCACGTCAACGACCTCGGCGCGAAAGGGATCGGCGAGGTCGGGCTATGCGGCATCACCGCCGCGATCGCCAATGCGGTGTTTCACGCGACCGGCAGGCGCGTCCGCGACCTGCCGATCACGGTCGACAAGCTGCTGTAGGAGAACCATGCCCGAGCGATCGATCATCGAAGCCGCCGCCCGCTTGCGCCGCCGGCGCGAGCCCTGCCTCGTCGCGACCGTCGTCAACGTGCGCGGCAGCGCGTACCGGCGTCCCGGCGCGCGCATGCTGCTGACCCAGTTCCGCTGGATCGCCGGCTCGGTCAGCGGCGGCTGCCTCGAGGGCGACATCTCGCACAAGGGCTGGTGGCGCACGCGTGAGGGCGAGCCGGTCGTCGTCACGTACGACTCGCAGCTGCCCGACGCGCCTGACGACGACGACGTGCGCGCCGCGTTCGGCCTCGGCTGCGACGGCGTCGTCGAGGTCATGCTCGAGCGCGCGGGTACGCCGGGCCGGCTCGATCCGCTCGAGCTCGCGCAGCAGTGCCTCGCGCGCCAGCAGCGCGCCGCGGTCGCGACGGTGTTCCGCTCGCCACTCCCCGGCGTCCCGGTCGCGGCGCGGCTCGCGCTGCGCGCCGGCGATGCCGAGCCGACCGGCGACACGATCGCGATCCCCGCGCTGCGCGCCGAGATCCTCGGCGAGCTGCGCGCCGCGATCGAGACCGGCGACTCGCGGTCGCGCGCGATCGGCGACGTCGAGGTGTTCGTCGAGGCGATCGTGCCGCCGCCGCGGCTGTTCGTGTTCGGCGCCGGCCACGACGCGGTGCCGGTCACCGAGCTCGCGCGTTCGGTCGGCTGGGAGGTCGTCGTGTGTGCGAGCAAGCCGCGCATCGCGACGCGCGAGCGGTTCGCCGGCCGCGCCGACGAGGTCGTCGTCGGGCCGCCCGAGGAGCTCGCCGCGCGCATCGACGCCTGCGACCGTGCCGCGGCGATCGTGATGGGCCACCAGTACGAGCTCGATCGCGAGCACGTCGGCATGCTGCTCGCGAGCAGCGCGCGCTACATCGGCGTGCTCGGGCCGCGCGCGCGGACGGCGCGCATGCTCGGCGAGCTCGGTGCACCGCTCGACGATCCGCGCATCCACGCGCCGCTCGGCCTCGAGCTCGGCGCGGAGACGCCGCAGGAGATCGCGCTCGCCGCGATCGCGGAGATCCAGGCGGTGCTGCGCCACGCGCCGGGGACGCGCCTGCGCGACCGCATCGGGCCGATCCACGACCGCCCCACCCAGCCGCTGCGTCCGGTCGCCGCGTAGGCGCGAGGATCCCCGAGGCCGCCGTCGCTGGCATGCGGCGTGCTCGAAGCCGGTTCCATGAACTGCTCGCTCGCGTTCGTCGTGCTCGCGATCGCCACCGGCGTCGCGCAGGCTCAGCCTCCGAAGAAACCCTCCGCCGTCCCGGCGCCCGTCGAGGTGATGGCGCCCGCCGACGTGACGCGCTGGCTCGCGTTCTTCGACAAGCTCGTCCAGGCCGTCGAGGTCAACGCGCGGTCGTGCGAGAAGATGGCGGCCGACGTCAGGACGGTGATCGACACCAATCGACCGAGCATCGCGCTCGCCCGCGACGCGCGCAAGCACGGCAAGAAGCTGCCGCGGGCGGCCCAGCAGCGCATGCTCGACGGCGTGCGCCGCATGGGGCCCGGCATCGAGAACTGCTCGAACAACGAGAAGGTCAAGGCCGCGTTCGCCAAGCTCGAGACCGAGTGAGGCCGCGCGCCTGCGGCCCGGGCAGGCTTAAATAGGGAATAGAGAACAGGAACAGGGAACGG
>JBLMXA010000463.1:0-5432 GCA_050257515.1 Acidobacteriota bacterium
TCCGATCTCGGCTACCAGACGACGGTGCGCGACATCAGCGTCGGGCCGCCGAGCGGCACGGTGACGACGAAGCAGCCGATGCCGGCTGCGCCGGGGGGCGACGCGGCACCGACGATCCCGACGCCGACCGTCCACGCCTTCCCGACTCCCTCGAGCGCGCTGACGCCGCCGGTCGCGATGCCGAACATCCGCGCCGGCAGCGAGGACGCGAGCACCGAGCCGAAGCCGAACCGGCCGCGCACGGACGAGGCGCGCACGACCGTCACGCCGAACCGCGAGCGGCTCGAGGCGCTCTACGTCGGGCCGCCCGCGCCACCGCGCTGGATCGTGCTCGCCCAGCGCTACCGCGTCGTCGTGATCGCGGGCGCGGCCGCGCTGGTGCTCGCGATCGCGCTCGTGATCATGCTGGTGAGGCACTCGTCGTCGTCGACGCCGGCGGCGAGCGACGCCGCGATCGATGCGCCGGCGACCGCGCTCGCGCCCGACGCCGGCACGCCGCCCGACGCGGGTGTAGCGGACGCCGCGCAAAAAACTTCTCCCAAGCCGAGTCATCCGCCCGCGAAGCATCGCTAGCCGAAACCGCCTACAGCTCCCACCCTTGACCCCTCGACACAGGTGGCGCACGATTCCGATCGTGGCGCGACCAGGCACGATGCCTGCGGGGACGAAGCTCGGCCGTTACGAGGTGCTACGTCACCTCGCCGACGGCGGCATGGCGCAGCTGCTCCTCGCGCGGTCGACCGGCATCGAGGGCTTCGAGCGCCACGTCGTCATCAAGCGCATCCACGCCGATCAGGCGCGCGACAAGCAGCACGTCGACATGTTCCTCGACGAGGCGAGGCTCGCCGCGTCGCTGCACCACCACAACATCGTCCAGGTTCACGACGTCGGCCAGGAGAACGGCGAGTACTTCTTCGCGATGGAGTACGTGCACGGCGAGGACGCGCGCAAGCTCCTCACGCTGCTCAACTCGCGGCGCCAGCAGCTGCCGCTCGCGCAGATCATCACGATCATCTGCGGCGTCGCGGATGGCCTGCACTACGCGCACGAGATGCACGCGCCCGGTGGCAAGCCGATGAACATCGTGCACCGCGACGTGTCGCCGGCGAACGTGCTCGTCGGCTACGACGGCAACGTCAAGATCGTCGACTTCGGCATCGCGAAGGCGTCGCTGCGCTCCGCCGAGACGCAGTCGGGAACGCTCAAGGGCAAGGTCGCGTACATGTCGCCCGAGCAGTGCATGGGCCTGCCGATCGATCGGCGCGCCGACGTCTACGCGCTCGGGATCGTGCTGTGGGAGCTGTCGACGGTGCGCCGGCTGTTCAAGGGCGCGAGCGAGTTCTTGACGATGACCTCGATCGTCTCGGGCAAGATCCCCAGGCCGAGCGATCATCGCAAGGATCTGCCGAAGGCGTTCGAGGCGATCGTGATGAAGGCGCTCGCGACCAAGCCCGACGAGCGCTACCAGTCGTGCGACGAGCTGCGGCTCGCGCTCGAGGAATTCGCGCACGAGCAGGGCCTGCGCACCGGCACGACCGCGCTCGCGACGTACATGGTCGACACGTTCGGCCGCCGCACCGAGCCATGGCTGATCGAGAGCGACGATCCGGTGATCGAGGTCGTCGACGTCGACTTCGACGGCTCGGCGAGCAACAAGAACGCCGCGGTCGAGCTCGACGACCTCGCGATCCCCGGCAGCGTGTGGGAGGCGAAGAGCTCGCCGATCATGAAGGCGCGCGAGAAGGCGCGGCAGACCGGCGAGCCGGTGTTCCGCACGCCTCCCGTCGGCGTGCCGGTCATGCCGGCGGCCAAGAGCACGGCCGACGACTCGTCGGGGTTCAGCCCGCCGAGCGAGCAGCCGACGACCGGCTCGGTCACGCCGATGGCATGGTCGCCGAGCGAGCCGGTGGAGGCGGCCGCGCCGGTCGCGAGCTCGCGCAAGCGCTGGCTGCTCGCCGCCGGCATCGCCGGCCCGATCGCGCTCGTCGCGATCATCCTGATCGCGACCCGTGGCGGCTCGAACGCCGCCGCGCGGGTTCCTGCGCCGGCGCCTGCCCCCGCCGTCGCGCCGCCACCGCCGGTCGAGCCCGCGCCGCCACCGCCCGCCGAGCCCGCGCCGCCACCGCCCGTCGAGCCCGCGCCGCCACCGCCCGCCGAGCCCGCGCCCGCCGCGCCGGTCGCCCAGACCGCACCGGCTCCGGCGCCCGCGGCGGCCAAGCCCAAGCCGGTGCCCGCGAAGAAGCGGCCGGCGCCACGCGATCCGAAGAAGCCCAAGGCGAGCTGGGACCCGAACGCCCTCTTCCCGAAATGATCACACGCGCTGTTCTCGTCGCCACGATCCTGGCCTGGTCTGCTCACGCGTTCGCGGATGCCAAGGCCGACGCCAAGAAGCACGTCGAGAAGGCCACCGAGGCGCACGCGCAGGGCAAGTACGACGTCGCGCTGTCGGAGCTGACGCTCGCGTACTCGCTCGATCCGCAGCCGCAGCTGCTCTACGCGATCGGCCAGGTCCACGTGAAGCTCGGCCACTGCGCCGAGGCGATCGACTTCTACCAGCGCTTCCTCGCGAGCAAGCCGCCCCCCCAGGCGGCCGACGAGGCGCAGCAGGCGATCGACACCTGCAAGAAGCAGCCGGAGCAGGCTCCGCAGCCGCCTCCTGCGCCGCCCGAGCCGCCCCCACCCGCTCCACCGCAACAGGCTCCGCCGCCCGCCGCGCCGGGTCCCACCGCGTTCTACGGCGACGCGATCGCCGATGCCCTCGCCGGCGCCGGCGCGGTCGCGATCGTGATCGGCGCGCTCGAGTACAAGTCGGCGCTCTCCGATCTCGACTCCGCGGATCACGCGGCGACATACGACGCGCAGCAGAAGCTCGTCGACGACGCCCACGGCAAGCGCACGACCGCGATCGTGTTCGGGGTCGCGGGCGTCGCGCTCGTCGGGGCCGGCGTGTACCGGTTCGTCACCCACGACCGCGAGGAGGCTCACGGCGTCGCGGTGGTGCCCACGCGCGAGGGCGGGCTCGTCACGTGGAGCGGACGGTTCTGATGCGGAGAGAGCACGTGTCGATCCCCCCCGCGAGCCGAGAGCGAGCGGCGGGCGGCAGTTCGGGGCGCACGCCCGCCCCGAGATGCCCGCGCCGCGAAGCTCGCAGGCCGCGCGGGGTATCGACACGTGCTCTCGTCGCGCTCGTCGCGCTGTCGTGCAGCTGCCTGCGCACGACGACGTTCCACTGCACGAGCAGCAGCGAGTGCACGAAGGGCGGCGTCGCCGGCGAGTGCCAGGCCGACACCGGGGCCTGCAGCTTCCCCGACACGGGCTGCGCGAGCGGCCAGCGCTACGGCGAGCTGTCGGGCTCGCTGGCGGGCCAGTGCGTCGGCGCCTCGACCACGCCCGACGCGCCGCCCGGCTACTACAGGGTCGGCGGCACGGTCAGCGGGCTCGCCGGCACCGGCCTCGTGCTGCACGACAACGCCGCCGACGCGCTCACCGTGGCCAGCAACGGCCCGTTCGCGTTCGCGACCGCGCTGATGACGGGGCAGACCTACGACGTCACCGTCGCGACGCAGCCGACGATCGGCACCTGCTCGGTCGCGATGGGGAGCGGCACGATCGCGAGCGCCGACGTCACGAACGTCGCGGTCACGTGCACCGCCGGCGGCGATCCCGGGATCTTCTGCGGCGGCACGACCTACTGCGCGACGGTGACCATGCTGTGCTGCGACCCGAACACGTCGACGCCGACGTGCACGGCGTCGGGCGCGTGCGCGGGCGGCAAGATGTCCTGCGACGACGCCGCCGACTGCGGCAGCACGATGCCGATCTGCTGCGCGAAGGTGAACGGCGCCGGCAACTGGCAGAGCTCGCAGTGCCAGGCCTCGTGCAACACGCCGAACCTCGTGATGTGCGATCCGAGCGTCTCCGGTGCGTGCGCGACCGGCGCGTGCAAGCCGTGGGCGAAGCTGCCCGGCTACGACGCCTGTCAGTAATGCGTCAGCGCGGGCTCTGCGTCGTCGCGCGCCGCTTCGAGCGCCGCCGCGCGTTGATGTCGGCGCCGGTCGGATCGAGGCCGCAGCGCTTGAGCGCGTCGTAGATCTCCTTGCGCGTCTTCTGGCCGAGCTTGGCCGCGAGCGTGACGTTGCCGCCGGCGGCGCGCATCAGCTGGGCGAAGTAGTCGCGCTCGAAGCGCGCCTTCGCCTCGCGGTACGACACGAGCTGGTTCGGCATCGCCTGCGTCCGCTCGGTCGCCGACGAGAACGAGATCTGGTCGCCGTCGATCAGCGAGTTGCGCGCGAGCAGCGCGGCTCGCTCGAGCAGGTTGACGAGCTCGCGGACGTTGCCGGGCCAGAAGTGGCCGAGCAGCTTCTCGAGCGCGGCCGGGGTCAGCCGCAGCGCGGGCCGGTTGTCGCGCGCGCCGATCGCGGCGAGGTGGTGGGTGACGAGGCGAGGCAGATCCTCGAGCCGCTCGCGCAGCGGCGGCACGTGGATCGGATAGACCATCACGCGGTAATAGAGATCCTCGCGGAACCGCCCGTGCTTGATCTCGAGCTCGAGGTTGCGGTTCGTCGCCGACACGAGCCGGAAGTCGACCTTGCGACGGTCGGTCGAGCCGATGCGCTGGACCTCGCTCGTCTCGAGCACGCGGAGCAGCTTCGCCTGCATGCCGAGCGGCATCTCGCCGATCTCGTCGAGGAACAGCGTGCCGCCGTCGGCGGCCTCGAACGCGCCCTCGTGCGCCGCGACCGCACCGGTGAACGCGCCGCGCTGGTAACCGAACAGCTCGGCCTCGATCAGGTTCTCCGGGATCGCGGCGCAGTTGAGCGCGATGAACGGTCCCTTCGCACGCGGGCCGCAGTAGTGCAGCGAGCGCGCGACGAGCTCCTTGCCGGTGCCGCTCTCGCCGGTGACGAGCACCGGCGTCTGCGCAGACGCGAGATGGTCGAGCGCGTGGAGCAGCTCGCGGATCGGCGGGCTGTCGCCGATGATCATGTCCGACTTGCGGCGCCACGTCGGCCCGCTCTCCTGCGGCCGCGGCTGCGCCTGCATGATCGGGTCGATCACGCGCGCGAGCATCTCGGGCGTCGGCATCGCCGGCAGCCACAGGTTCGGCGTCGCGCGCCGCACCGGCTCGTCACCCACGACGATCAGCGGCACGTGCTCGGCGCGCTGCGAGAGCACCGCGATGAGCTCGTCACACGGGCGGTCCTGGCCTCGCTCGCCGCTATGGAGCACGAGCGCATGTGCGCTGGTGCGGATGCTCTCGAGCAGCTGCTTGCCATCCGGCCATTGAAGCGGAATCACGTTCCACGCACCTGCAAGCCTAACTACGCTCGTGAGCGCCTCTAATGGGCTCGATCCCAGAGCGCAGACGCCTACGTGATCGGTCTCCCCCCGCATCGCCGTATTGAAAACCATACACGAAACGGCCCGCAGAC
>JBLMXA010000464.1:0-8429 GCA_050257515.1 Acidobacteriota bacterium
CGACCAGGGCATCTGGTCCGATCTCGACGCGCAGGTCCAGCTGGCGCTGCCCGAGAATCTCGCGCCCGAGCGCGTCGCGCTCGCCGTCGACCGCGCCCACCAGGTCGCGGTGCTCTCGATCGACGGCTTCCCGCGCAAGGCGTACCCGCTGACCGGCACGGCGACGCTCGACCTCGGCGACCTCCACCTCGCGCTGCGCCCCGGCGATCGCGACGAGCTGCGCGGGCTGGTCACGCCGTCGCGCGCGCACGAGGCGAAGCCCGCGCACGACCACGACGGCGACGGCATCCCCGATCCGCTCGACGTGCTCGTCGGCGCGAAGAAGGAAGTGCTCAACGGCGAGGCGTACACCGAGGAGGCCGAGGGCTACATCGGCATGAAGTATCCCGGCGGCGACGTGCCGCGGAACATCGGCGTGTGCACCGACGTGATCGTGCGCGCCGTCCGCAACGCCGGCATCGATCTGCAGAAGGAGCTCCACGAGGACATCCGCCGCGCGAAGGCGGCGTACCCGATGGTCAAGGGCACCGGCGATGCCAGCATCGACCAGCGCCGCGTCGGTACGCTGCTCCCGTACTTCAAGCGCCACTGGGAGCAGCACACCGCCAAGCTCGACGACGCGAACGACCCGCTGCGCCCCGGCGACGTGATCTTCATGGACACGTTCCCGAGCCGGCCCGGCCCCGATCACATCGGGATCCTGTCGGATCGCGTCGACGACCAGGGCCTGCCGCTCGTGATCAACAACTGGACCGACGGCACGAAGACCGCCGAGATGGATCTGCTGACGTTCGTGCCGGTGCTGTACCGGTTCCGTCTGCCGCCGTAGTATTTTCGTCCCGTGAAGCGTCTCGTGCTCGTCGCGTTGATGGCCCTCGCGACGGGCGCGCTCGCGCTCGCGGACGACGACCAGAAGCCGAGCTACCGCGCGGTCGTCGATCGCGTCGAGCTCGAGCCGTCGACGCTCGGCGCGCAGCGGCTGCGCGTGTACCTGTCGGCGCTGTCGATCGACGGCCAGCTGCTCGATCTCACCGATCCGAAGAGCATCCGGCTCTACGTCGGCGGCGGCGAGAAGAAGGTGCCGTACGCGCTCGGCACCTATGCGGCGACCGGCGACGACGTCGCGATCGTCGTGCTCGTCCAGGCGACGCAGGACTTCGCCGACATGCTGCCGACGATCGGCGAGACGCTCGATCGCGACCTGCTCGGCAAGCTGCCCGAGAAGGCGCAGGTCGCGGTGCTGACGTACGGCGACACGCCGGGCTCGGGCAAGCTCGCGGCGGTCAAGACCGTGCGCGCCAAGGCGAGCTCGCTCGCGAGCGACGGCTCGGTCGGCGATCCCGCGCTGCTCGACGCGATCGATCGCGCGCTGATCCTGCTGCGCAAGGCCAAGGTGCCGACGCAGACCCCGGCGGCCGACGGCCAGCCGCCGCCACCGATGCGCAAGCTCGTGATCGTGATCGGCGATGGCCGCGACCGCTCCGGCGATCGCGACCGCGTCACCGCGGCGGGCAAGCGCGCGGCCAAGGAGGGCGTGCGCATCCACGCGATCGCGTACTCGCCCTCCGACGTGCGCCGGCCGCTGCTCGTGCTCGGCGAGCTCGCGAAGCGATCGATGGGCACGTTCCGCTGGCCCGGCCGCGGCAGAAAGCCCACCGGCGACTCGTGGAGCGAGGCGTTCAAGCAGCTCGCCGACGAGATCGAGAAGCAGTACGTCGTCACCTACTTCGTCACGCCCGACGACGATGTCGCCGGCAAGAAGCTGCACGTCGTCACCGTCGGCCGCACCGAGGCGAAGTCGAACGAGGTCAAGGTGCCCGACGCGCCGACGTGCGCGGGCGCGCCGTGCGACGGCTACTGCGCCGCCGACCGCTGCGTCGTGATGGGCGGCGCGTCGTCGGGGCGCGGCGTGCTCGGCTGGCTCTTGATCCTCGGTGGCGGCGGGATCGGTGCCATCCTGCTGCTCGGGTTCATCGGCTTTCTGATCCAGAAGAGCCAGGGCGGCCGCGTGCAGCTGCCGCCGGGCATGCAGATGCCGCCGGGTATGCAGATGCCGCCGGGCATGCAGATGCCGCCGGGCATGCAGATGCCACCGGGCTCCGCGCAGCCGCCGCAGGCCAAGCCGAAGAAGCCGAAGAAGGGCGAGGTGCCCGCGATCCCTCCCGGCATGCTGCCGAACGGCCGCCCGATCCCCGGCCTGCTCGTCATGAACGGGCCGCGTACCGGCGAGCGCCTGCTGCTCCGGAACGGGTTTCTGATCGGCAAGCAGCCCGGCTGCGATCTGATCATCGAGGACGGCTACACGTCGAGCCAGCACGCGCAGATCGGCATGGACCCCAACGGCGTGTGCACGATCTACGATCGTGGCTCGACGAACGGCACGTACGTCAACGGCGCGCGCGTGCAGCAGGTCGTGCTGTCGCATGGCCACACCCTGAAGATCGGCTCCGTCGAGCTCCGATTCTTGGCAGAATGAGGTGACATGGGTCCGTACCGCCCCTCCGGCAACATCATCATCGCGGGACAGAAGTTCCACGTCGACGCGCCGGTGGTGAACTACCTCGAGCCGCCGTTCTGGGACGCGACGAAGGAGTACTGCATCCCGACCGCGACCGAGGGCTCGCCGCCGTGCAAGGCGGGCGGCGTGCCGTACGGCAACCTGCCGATCCCGTACACGAAGCGCTACTCGACGCGCCCGGCGCTGCGCAGCTACTACAGCTCGGGACGCACGCCGCCGCTCGACGCCGTGAAGTCGGTGATCAAGCAGTTCGTCGTCCACCACGACGGCTGCAGCTCGGCGGACATGTGCTTCAACGTGCTGCAGAACGAGCGCGGGCTGTCCGTGCACTTCATGCTCGACAACGACGGCACGATCTTCCAGACGATCGATCTCGCGCTGATGGCGTATCACGCGGCCGACTGGAACCTCGCGTCGATCGGCATCGAGATGTGCAACCGCGGCGACGCGAAGAAGGAGCCGCACTACTACGACAGCGGACGCGCCGGGCCCAAGCGCGACATCAAGCCCTGCAGGATCAACAACCACACGATCCTCGCGTTCGACTACACGCCACAGCAGTACGAGTCGTTCCTCAAGCTGTGCCGCGCGCTGCAGCGGTTGCTGCCGAACCTGCCCGCGGAGTTCCCGCAGTCGAGCCCGGGCGTGCAGAGCTGGGACACGCTGCCGCGCTCGGCGTCGTTCGCGTTCTCCGGCTACATCGGCCACTACCACCTGACCGAGCAGAAGTGGGATCCGGGGCCGTTCGACTTCAAGGAGTTCTGCCGCAAGCTGCGCGGCGCGTTCTGCTTCCCGGTGTTCGCGAAGGACGGCCCGACGCAGCAGAACCCGCTGCCCGCGGTGCCGACGCAGATCGACGATCTCAAGGAGACGACCAAGCAGCTCTACGCCGCGAACGAGGCGCGCGCCGACGGCGGGTTCTTCCCGGTCGGCCCGTGGGGCGAGTCGCGGCTGTGGCACGGCGGCGTCCACCTCGCCGGCAAGGACAAGGATCCGGTGTACGCGCCGTTCCCCGGGCGGCTCGTCGCCGCGCGCATGGGCAAGCAATCGGCGATCGGCAGCGTCAACTTCGCGCTGCTCCGGCACGACCTCGCGCTCGGCCAGGCGCACGTCCAGTTCTACTCGCTCTACATGCACCTCGCCGACGAGCTGCTCGAGGCCAAGCCGGTCGACTGGCTGACCAAGCCGGGCTGGAAGGACAACGGCAAGCGCGGCGACGTCGTGCTGCTCGACGAGCCGATCGAGGCCGGCGCGATGATCGGGCGCGTCGGCCGCGCGGGCCCGGCCGAGCTGTCCAGGCCGCAGATCCACGTCGAGACGTTCTCGGTCAGCGAGCTGTTCACGAACCTGCCCGGCTCACCGTGGCAGGTCATCGACGGCACGGGTGGCGGCCGGTTCTGCGACTCCAAGCAGGTCAACGACGTGATCGACACCGATCACGACGGCACGCTCGCGCGCCAGGAGCTGTCGACGTTCTACGGCAACGGCGGCGGGATGCAGATGCATTACCTGGTCACGCTGCACGTCTCGGAGTGGACCGGTGATCCGAGCTGGTCCGAGGCGCTGCGCGTACCGAAGGACTTCAAGAAGTACAAGCCGGCCGACATCGACCAGCTCGTCGCCGACCAGATCACGCCGGGCCTGTGGTGGGACGCCAAGGTCGCGGCGCACTGCAAGCTGCCGATCGACGGCTTCGCCTACCACTACCACCCGATCAGCCTCGTCAGCTGGTTCAACCAGCAGCTGCTGGAGGCCGCGACGAGCGCGAGCGCGAACGTCAAGATCGACATCACGCAGGCCCAGACGGCGCAATCGATGGGCCTCAAGGACGACCTCGCGGACAAGGAGGGCACGTCGATGCGCTCCTCCGGCGATGTCAGCGAGGATCCGTGCAACGCGAAGCTGACGCTCGAGCAGCTCGTCCAGGGCTTCGACGCGCCGGAGTGCACGCCGTGAGGACCGGCGTCCGGCGTCCGGCGTCCGGCGTCCGCCAGCAGACCTGGCGCGTGCCGACGCGCCGCGCGTTCGTCGGGATGCTGGCGGCGGCGGCGGCGGTGCTGGCGGCACGTCCGAAGAAGTCGCGGGAAGCTCGGGCCGAGCTGCCGAGGTGGATCGGCCACTTCTGACCGGACGCCGGACGCCGGACGCCGGACGCCGGCTTGATGTATTGTCGTGCGCATGGATCTCCGTCGCGCGATCTCCATCCTGAGCGTCAGCGTCGTCGTCACCGGCAGCGTGGTCGTCGGTGCTGCGCCGAAGAAAGGCGCGGGTCCGACGGCGACTCCAGCGGCCGCGAAGGGCCCGGGAGCTGGCTCCGGATCGGGATCGGGCTCGGCAGCGCCGGGGCCGGTCGACGCGACGGGCGCCGGTGGCGGCAGCGCGGTGCAGATGACCGAGGACACGCCGCCGGCGGACATGAACGGTACCGACGAGAATCCGGACGCGCCGCGCAACACGATGGAGACCGCGCACGTCGAGGCCGCGGCTCCCGCGAAGAAGCCTCCTGGCTACTATCCGATCGAGGAAGCGCTGCGGCCGATCACGCTCCCGCAGAACATGTCCGAGGTGTCGATCTCGCCACACGCGCAGGTCGGCGACGGGAGCAGCCTGCCGTACGCGGGATCGGACGCGCTGCGCGCGCGTTATGGCATCACCGACAAGATCCAGCTCGGCCTCACCTACGTGTACGGCGGGATCTATCCGGATCCGACGGTCACGCCGTACAGCTACGCCGCGCACAGCGGCAAGGCGATCGGGCCCGACGTCACCGTGATGCTGCAGGACTGGATCGGCGTGCGCGCCGGCCTGCCGATGTACCTGTCGCCGTTCGCGATGTCGCTCGCGCTCGGCGCCCCGATCAAGTTCCACTTCGGCGACAAGTGGGCGATCGGCGGCCTCGACGACCTGCTGAACATCAAGCTCACGAAGTTCGCGCCGGATTTCTATCAGGAATTCAACAACGCGGTCGCGGCGAACAACGACAAGACGAACACCGAGCAGCAGAACGGCCACGTCCGCGTGTCCGCCTATGGCGTCTACCAGGCGCGGCCGAACCTGGCCTGGATCGGCCGATTCGGAGTCGATACCGCGCTCGGCACGGGCAGCAGCAACACGAGCGGCAACACGATGTCGACGAATGGTGGGACCGCGACGTTCATCCGGGCGGGGCTGCAGTGGTCGCCGCGCGGCCGGCTCGATGTGGGTGGCTCGCTCGGATTCGACAACCTCGCCCACTTCGGATCGTTCGCGCCCCAGGCGTTCCTCGCCGTGCGCATCTGAGACGTTTCACCCAGGGCTACCCGAAGCGACGCCCCGAAATCCGATAGGATGGCTGCTATGGGGCTCCGTAGGTCGCTTGTCCTACTCTGGGTGACGTCCGCGTTCGCGCTCGTCACTGCGTGCGGTGACAACATCCACCCCGCGAACGGCGATGGCGGAAGCGATGGCTCCGGCGTCATCGATGCCCCGACCGACGCGCGCGACGCCGGCAAGATGGACGCGCCCGACGCCGCGATCACCTGCCCGACCGGCGACAACGTGTGCAGCGGCGTGTGCAGCGATCCGAACACCGACGATCACAACTGTGGCGCGTGCGCGCCTCCCAACGGCAGCGGCACCGACTGCACGACGAGCAGTCAGGTCTGCACGAACGGCATCTGCTGCGTCGCCGGCAAGATCAACGCGAACGGCATCTGCTGCGATTCCGGTCAGGTCAACTCGAACGGCCACTGCTGCGCGAGCGGAGACACGTACGACAACGGCATCTGCTGCCCGGCCGGCCAGTACAACGCCGGTGGCGCCGCCGCGCCGCTGTGCTGCAACACCGGCGACTCGGCCTGCAACGGTGCGTGCGTCAACGAGCAGACCGACAACAGCCACTGCGGCGACTGCACGACGACCTGCAACATCGCCGCCGGCGAGTCCTGCAGCAACGGCCACTGCTGCGCGAGCCCCGACATCTACTGCGGCGGCGCGTGCGTCGATCCGACGACCGACACCAACAACTGCGGCGCGTGCGGCACGACGTGCAGCGGCACCGACACGTGCTCGTCGGGCCACTGCTGCCCGTCCGGCACGACGTACGACGGCGGCCTGTGCTGCGCCGCCGGCACCCAGAACGTCGGCGGCCTGTGCTGCCCGCCCGGCGACAGCAACTGCGGCGGCACGTGCGTCAACGAACAGACCGATGGCAGCCACTGCGGCGCGTGCACGACGGTGTGCCCGGGCGGCGACACCTGCACGGTGGGCCAGTGCTGCCCGACCGGCGACAACGTGTGCGGCGGCGCGTGCAGCAACCCGACGACCGACAACAACAACTGCGGCGGGTGCGGCACCTCGTGCGGCGCGGACCAGTGCTCGAACGGCCTGTGCTGCCCGGCCGGCACCGTCAACACCGGCGGCATCTGCTGCACGCCCGGCACGTTCAACGTCGGCGGCATCTGCTGCGCGTCGGCGGCCGACACCAACTGCGGCGGCACGTGCGCCGACCTGACGAGCGACACCGCCCACTGCGGCACGTGCGCGAACGCGTGCCCCGGCGGCGACGCGTGCGACTCCGGCCAGTGCTGCCCGACCGGCGACAACCTGTGCAACGGCGCGTGCAGCGATCCGAAGACCGATCCGAACAACTGCGGCGGCTGCACGGGCTCGGGCGGCACCGACTGCACCACGACCGGCAAGACCTGCTCGAATGGCATCTGCTGCGCGGCCGGCGAGTTCAACTCCGGCGGCATCTGCTGCCCGCTCGGCAGCTCCAACTCGGGCGGAATGTGCTGCCCGACCGGCCAGACGAACTGCAGCGGCACGTGCGTCGACACCAACAGCAACAACGGCAACTGCGGCTCGTGCGGCAACGCGTGCATCGCGCCGAAGACGTGCGACGGCACCGGCACCTGCAGCGCGTCGTGCGCGAGCGGCACGACGTACTGCGCCGGCACGAACACCTGCTCGGACACCAACACCGACAACCAGAACTGCGGCACGTGCGGCACCGCGTGCACCGGCGGCCAGACGTGCGTCAACGGCGCGTGCGGCTGCAACACGCCGCCGTTCTCGACGAACTGCAACGGGACGTGCGCCGACCTGACCACCGATCCGAACCACTGCGGCACGTGCACCGGTGTGTGCAATCCGGGTCAGACCTGTGACGTGACGGCGCCGCCGACGAACCCGATCGCGATCTGCTGCGACCTCGGCCTCAGCGTGTGCGGCACGTCGTGCGTCGACTTCCAGAGCGATCCGGCGAACTGCGGCAGCTGCGGCAACGCCTGCGGCAGCGGCGCGACCTGCGTCGCCGGCTCGTGCACGTGTCCGTTCGGCGAGATCGCGTGCAGCGGCGGCGGCTGCAAGACCGCGACGGTCGATCCCGCGAACTGCGGCTCGTGCGGCAACGTGTGCGGCACCGGCCCGAACGCGGGCAAGCCGTACTGCGTGTCGAACAGCTGCGTCGCCACCTGCCCCGCGCCGCTGTGCCCGTCGGGCAGCGGCGCGACCGCGACGTGCAGCGACCCGCTCGACGACAACCAGCACTGCGCCAAGTTCGGTAGCGGCGGCTCCTGCCCGACGAGCACGGTCGACTGCACCGCGACCGGCCAGGTCTGCTCCGACGGCCAGTGCGTCACCGGCGTCACCACGACCGGCACGCCCGCCAAGTGCGTCAACGGCGGCCCGCCGATCATCGTGCCCGGCAGCGGCGGCACGACCGACTGCGCCGGCAACCTCGCCGACGTGTCGTTCACGTTCGGCATGTGCTCGTGCACCGACATCGGCCCGCTGTCGCGCCTCGTCCAGACCGACGCGTTCAACAGCGCGATCGGCGCCTACCACGGCCCCGGCTTCGCGGGCTCCGGCCCGCCGACCGGCGCGTGCAACACCGCGGCGGACTGCGCGAAGGAGTGCAGCGTGACGAATC
>JBLMXA010000465.1:0-3931 GCA_050257515.1 Acidobacteriota bacterium
AGTGCCACCCATGTGCCCGGTCTGAAGTGCCACCCATGTACCCGGTCTGCACCCAGAACCCAGAAATCGGGAACAGGGGAACCGAGAACAGAGAACGAGGAACGGCTTTACTGCTGGTCGAGCAGGTAGACCATCAGGTAGCCCTCGGCCGTGCGGCGAGGGCCCGGCGCGCCGGACATCAGACGGAAGTCCGCGGCGAGCTGCCGGCGCTGGTAGCTGCGGTAGAGCGCCATCGGATCGATCTCGTGCGAGTGCTCGAGCTCCTCGATCTGGCGGCCGAGGACCTCGGCGGCCCACGCAGGGCTGGCGGCCGCGACGTGCTGCTGCTGCATGGCGCGGCGCAGGGTCGCGAGCTCCTCGCTCGTCATGTTGAACAGGAACTCCTCGAACGCGGCGCTCTCGTCGGCGCTCATGCCATCGCGGCCGAAGAACTCGAGCACCTCGGGGCTGCAGTCCTCGGTGACGAGCCGGAACGTCTCGGTCGCGCCGAGCAGCGTGCCGTAGGCGGTGTTGATGCGGTTGCGCGCGTGCCACGCGGACTCGAGCAGCGGCGCGAAGTCGTCGATCTCGAGCGCGGCGTCGTCCCAGATCGTGATCAGCTGGTCGGCGGCGCGCTGCTTCGTGCGCCGCGTGACGTCGGGCTTGCGCAGCAACGCGAGCAGCAGCTCCTCGGCGAGCAGCGTGTAGATCGACTGCGCGACCTCCTCGCGGAGCTCGTGCGTCATCCGGACGCACTCGGGGACGTCCTTGATCATCGCGGTCGCCTTCACGAACCCGCGCAGGAAGTTGATCTTCGTCAGCAGGTGCGTGCGCGACAGCGTCGCCTTGAGCGGGAGCGACAGATCGTTCGACAGACCGTCGAGCTGGCACAGGTGCTCGATCAGCGTCTGCTCGTCGCGGTTCTCGCCGCCGAGCGAGGTGGGCCGGCGCAGCGGGCGCTGGCGGTCGAGCAGCTCGGAGGTCGCGCGCAGCTCGTTGATGAGGTTCTTGAGGATCGTCGCATCGCTCGGCGACCGCGCCTCGACCTGCGCGAGTGCCGCGTCGACGAGCTCCGACTCCCGGCGATCGAGCACGCCGTAACTGACAGACGCATACGCTGGCGCGGCGGCACCCATGCCCGGGGAAGCTAGCACGGGGCTCGACGAAGCGACCGCGGTGGCGGTCGGCGGGTTCGTCGGAGTACGGCCTGGATACGACACGGTGTGACTCGCGGTGAAGTAGTAGCTCAGCTCGGTGTCATCTCGTCAATCGGCATTGTTCTCACCAAGCTCCCGGCGGCGACGTACCACGAAACGTACGGCAATGGCCACGAGCACCACGATGATAGCAACCCCAACTATCAGGTCGACGCGCTTGAGCTGTGTGGCAACGGTATCCCATCGAGCGCCTAGCTCGTAGCCGATCGTGATGAGGACCGACCCCCAGATCGTCGCACCGATGAAGGTCTGGGTGAAGAAAGGGACGAGGCGCATCCTGGCGATTCCTGCGGGGACCGAGATGATGTGGCGGATGACCGGGAGGAACCTCCCTATGAGGATCGTCGCCTTGCCATGTCGCGCGAACCACGCCTCGGTTCTCTCGATATCTTTCCGACGGACGAAGATGTACTTGCCATAGCGTAGCAGCAGCGGCTTGCCACCAGCAGCACCTAGCCAGTAGCACAGGCCCGATCCGAACACGGCCGCGCTGCTGTTGATGACGAGGATCACGGGCAGCGAGAACTCTCCCTTGGCGGCGAGGGCACCCGCGAACGGCATCACCAGCTCCGAGGGGATCGGCACGAGCGTGCTCTCGAGCGTGATCAGCAGGAACAGCCCGGGGTACCCGAGGTTCCGTACGATGCCGGTGACGAAGTGAGCGAATTGTTCGAGCACGGGTCAGACCTGTGGTGAGGACGAAGCCAGGGGAGCTAGGAACGAGCCAAGAACGAGAAGAACCGCTCCGGGAAGTCGTTGAATGCCATGGCGGCCCCGCACTCCGGACAGGTCTGCGGCGGAGCCTGTAGCTGGGCCAAGGCTTGGGCGTGTGCGACCGCATCGACGAGCAGCGAGTCCTCGCGACCGCAGGCATCGCACGCGTACGGCGCGAAGAACGAGCTGACGAGCGCGTTGCCGCGCGTCGCGATGATCATGTTGAGCTGGTGGACGAGCGGCTCGGCGACGCGGCGCAGCTCGACCTCGACGCGCTGCTGCTGCGCGGCGGCCTGCAGCCGGATCCAGTCGCGCACGCCGAGCGAGTTGATGAACGCGACGCCCGCGAGGTCGAGCACGAGCCGCCCGCCGCGCGCGTGCTGCAGCAGCTCGGGCAGGTTGGCGGTCTCGTCGAGCGCGCCGGCGAGCGCGATCGCGCCATCGGGCAGCTGCGACAGCTGCATGCGGCCACGGGTCTCCGTCATGATGCTCGCTCCACGAACACGTTGTACGACGAGGCAGGCACGCGCTCGCTGGCAGGATAGCGAACATCGATGAGCCCGATGATCTCGGTGCGCCTGCCCGGCGCGAGATCGAACACCAGGTGGTCGCACGAGCGGTAGGCGAGCGACAGCCCCATGCCGGCGCCGCTGCCCGCCTCGCGGACGTCCTGCCTGGCGAGCGCGCCGAGGATCGCGTCGCGATCGAGGCTGCCGAAGCGGTCGGTGACCTCGAGCGCGAGGTAGCGCGCATCGCAGCCCCAGCGCAGCACGACCTGGTGGCGGTCGTCGAGCTCGAGCTCGCCGTCGCGCGGCAGCTCCTTGCGGTAGTGCGCGCCGCTGGCGTCGACCGGCGCGTTGTGGACGGCGTTCGAGATCAGCTCGTCCGCGACGAGCATCGCCATCGATTCGACGCGCGCGCTCTGGCCCCGCGCGCGCACCGCCTCCGCGAGCTGCTCGACGAGGTGCGGCCGCTGCGACGCGCGCGTCATCACGAACGCGTCGAGCGACGTGCCCCACAGCAAGTACTTCTCGGCGCCGAACAGATCGCCGCGCAGCAGTTTCTGAGCGGTGATCGTCAGCTCCTCCGCGAGCACCGGCATCGGGTGGACGAGCAGGTTCGTCACCGCCCCGACCTTGAGGATGCGCGGAACGTGCGCGAGCGCGGTGCCGGCGAGCAGCGTGATACACGCCTCGGCGCCCTTGGCCTGCGCGGCGCCGAGCAGCGCCTCGGCCGGCAGCAGGCCGTCGATGACGACGAGCCTGGGGCTGGTGTGCTCGAGCAGCCGCTCGGCCTGATCGACGTCGTCGGCGACGTCGATGCGATGGCCGGTCGTGCCGAGGATCCGCTGCACCACGCGCTGGGTCTTGCGATCGGGGTGGACGACGAGGATGGACGACTCCGGCAAGCGCCCCACCGTATCACTAGATCCCCTTGCCGCCGAGGCGGTTTCGCCACACGAGCGCGCCGCAGAACACGCTCGCCATCACCGCGCTGCCGAACAGCATCCCGAAGATCGGCCCGAGGCCCGCGTCGGGATCGTACATCCGGGAGATCACGAGCTCCTGGACCGCGGCGCCGACGCTGCCGAACCCCGAGATCGTCGCGGCCGCGAACGTCGCGAGCCGCCGGCTGCCGATGTCCATCGCACCCGCGCCGGTGAGCAGCGCGTCGGGCCCGTACAGCGTGAAGCCGACCGCCGCGAGCAGCACGACGAACACCCACACGCTCGTGCCGCCGAAGAGCATCAGCAGCGCGGTCACCGCGACCATGCCGAGCATCATGATCAGCGCGATCTCGCCGCGGCGGCTCGCGAAGTAGCGGTCCGACAGCCAGCCGGTCGCGATCACGCCGAAGATGCCGGCGACGTCGAACGCGGTCGAGTACAGCGCGGCCGACGCTTCGTCGCGGTGGTACGTCGTCGCCAGGAAGTACGCCGCCCACGACCACAAGCCGTAGCGGATGAACTTGGCGAAGAAATAGAAGCCGGCGACCAGGAACAGGTTGATCCAGGCATCGCG
>JBLMXA010000466.1:0-19825 GCA_050257515.1 Acidobacteriota bacterium
TCGATCGATCGCCTTGCACATGTCGTAGACGGTCAGCGCGGCGGCCGCGACCGCCGCGAGCGCCTCCATCTCGACCCCGCTGCGGTCGAACGCGCGCACGGTCGCGGTGATCGCGACGCCGTCGCCGTCGACCGCGAGCTCGACCTCGATGCCGGTCAGCCGCAGCGGATGGCACAGCGGGATCCACTCCGCGGTCCGCTTCGCGCCCTGGATCCCGGCGAGCCTGGCGACCGCGAGCACGTCGCCCTTGCCGAGCGCGCCGGCGGCGATCGCCCGGGCCGTGTCGGGCGCGCACGCGACGCGGCCGCTCGCGACCGCCGTGCGCGCGGTCTCCGGCTTCGCGCCGACGTCGACCATGTGGGCGTCGCCGGCGGCCGTGAAGTGACTGAGCCCGCGCTTCATGCTGCGGCTCGTGTACCATGTCGCCGTGCGGCTTGTCGTGCTGGTCGCGTGCGTCGCCGCGTGCGGCGACAACACCGACGCGAACGTCACCATCGTCACCAGCGCGTTCGCCGATCCGCTGCGCGAGCTCGCCGCGAACATCCCGGACGGACGCGTCGTCCTCGCCGACGCCCCCGGCGGCGGCTTCACGCTCGAGGTCGTCGACGATCCCGCGATCCCGGCGGAGGGCTACCGCATCGATCGCGCCGGTGCGCGCACGCTCGAGGTCCATGGCCACGACGTGCTCGGCGCACAGTACGGCGTGGCCGCCGCGCTCGAGCACCTCGGGTTCCGCTTCCGCCACCCGTTCGACCCGTACGTGCCGGTCGTCCCGCGCGAGGGTGACGACGAGCTCGGCGTCGTCCACGCCCCCCAGACGCGCGTGCGCGGCTTTCACTTCCACACGCTGCACCCGATCGAGCCGTACTACGCGCTGATCGGCGGCGACTCCGCGGCCGCGCACCACATCATCGACTGGGCGATCGAGAACCGCGCGAACTTCGTGCAGTGGCCGGTGCTCGACGACATCCTCGAGCCCGGCCGCCACGCCGAGTGGCAGGCGGCGACGCGCGAGCTGATCGACTACGCGCACGCGCGCGGCGTGCGCGTCGGCGTCAACGTCCAGCTGTTCGGCCAGTCGAGCCTGCAGCACTCGCTGACCCTCACCGACGGCTCGATGACGCCGATCGCCGACCAGATCGCCGCGCGCCTGCCGCTCGTCGTCGACGGGCTGCCGTTCGACGTCTACGACGTCAGCTTCGGCGAGTTCTTCGACGCCGATCCCCAGGCCTTCCTCGACGGCGTGAACGAGCTCGCGCGCCAGGTCCACGCGCTCGCACCCGGCGCCGAGCTGCACGCGCTGATCCACAACGGCGGCACGCAGCTCGTCACGTACATGGGCCAGACGATGATCTACTACTTCCTCGTCAAGTACGCGGATCCGTCGATCGTCCCCGACATCCACACGGTGTTCTTCTACGACCTGTTCGAGGACGCCGGCGGCGCGTACCAGATGCAGGACTTCGCGCCGCACCGCCAGTACCTGATCGATCGGATGTGCGCGCGCCAGCCGGCCGCGTACCACCCCGAGGACGCGTACTGGTACGCGTTCGACAACGCGGTGCCGACGTTCTTGCCGATCTACGTGCGCAGCCGCCACTACGATCTCGCGCAGCTCCGGCTCGCGGCGCCGCCGCCGTGCGGACCGCTCGACGAGCAGCTGCTGTTCTCGACCGGCTGGGAGTGGGGTTACTGGCTCAACGACGTCACCGCGATGCGCGCGAGCTACGAGCTCCCCGACACGCCCGGCGAGCTGATCGCCGACGCGCTGTCGCCCGACCTGTCGCGCGCGGCGCCGGTGATCGCCGATCTCGCCGACGCGCAGCACGACGCGCTGATCGGCCAGCGGCTCGCGCCGTACCTCGCCGCGCGCGACGCGCTGATCGACGCCGCGCGCCAGCTCGGCGTGATCTCGCTGCCGGATCGCGTGACGTTCGACGACCTCGCGGGCGCGAGCGACGACGCGCGCGCGAGCTTTGCGAGCGACGTGCTCGCCCCGCTCGAGGCTCACGCGAGCGCGCTCGACACGATCGCGGTCCGGCTCGACGGCTGCGCGCTGCCGGACAGCCGGTGGAGCCGCGAGCTCGCCGACGGCGTCGCGGTCGACGTCGCGCGCGCACACTTCGTCGCCGACCTCTACACCGCGACGCTCGCGCACCTCGCCGGCGACGACGCCTCCGCCAGGACGGCGCGCGCCCACGCGGCAAGCCGGCTCGCCGACGCGAGGACGATCATCCACCGCCGCCACGGCGACCTCCACGATCGCGATCCGCGCCTCACCTCGCGCGACGCCAACGCGACCGCGTACGCGTTCGGCTACCTCTACTTCGCCGACCAGCTCTGCTACTGGAACCGCGAGCTCGCCCAAGTGGACGCGATCCTCGGCAACTCGACGGCCGCCGTCCCGGCATGCGTGTTCTGAGGAAGAAGATCGGCCGCCAAGGCGCCATGCACGCCAAGACAGACGCCAAGAGGAACTTACTTGAAGATTCTCTTGGCGTCTGTCTTGGCGTGCATGGCGTCTTGGCGGCTATTCCACCGTGACCGACTTGGCGAGGTTGCGCGGCTGGTCGACGTCGGTGCCCTTGCCGTCGGCGACGTAGTAGCTGAGCATCTGCAGCGGGACGACGCTGAGGATCGGCTGCAGCTCGAGCGCGGTGTCGGGCACGAGCACGACGTCGTCGGCGTGGCTGCCGATCTCGCTGTCGCCGCGCGTCGCGACCGCGAGCACCTTGCCCTGGCGCGCGCGCACCTCGGCGAGGTTCGACACGACCTTCTCGTAGTTCGGACCGCGCGGCACGAGCACGACGACCGGTAGCTTGTCGTCGATCAGCGCGATCGGGCCGTGCTTCATCTCGCCGGCGGCGTAGCCCTCGGCGTGGATGTACGAGATCTCCTTGAGCTTGAGCGCGCCCTCGAGCGCGATCGGGTACTGCGAGCCGCGGCCGAGGAACAGAAACCCGCTCGCGTTGCCGTAGCGCCGCGCGAGCACCTGCAGCTGCGCGCCACTGTCGACGACGTCGCGCATCTTGTTCGGCAGCTGCACGAGCTCGCCGATCAGCTCGTGCGCCTTGTCGCGCGACAGCTTGCCGTTGCGGCGGCCGAGGTAGACCGCGACGAGCGCGATCGCGACGAGCTGCGTCGTGAACGCCTTCGTCGACGCGACGCCGATCTCCGGGCCCGCGTGCGTGTAGAACGCGTGATCGGCGAGCCGCGGGATCGACGACTCGACGACGTTGGAGATCGCGAGCACGGTGGCGCCCTTCTTCTTGGCCTCGCGCACCGCCTCCATCGTGTCGAGCGTCTCGCCCGACTGGCTGACCGCGATCACGAGATCGCCGGGGCCGACGATCGGATCGCGGTAGCGGAACTCGCTCGCGAGATCGACCTCGGTCGGGATGCGCGCGAGCGACTCGATCAGGAACTCGCCGACGAGCGACGCGTGGTACGAGGTGCCGCACGCGATGAACACGATGCGCCTGATCTTCGCGACGTCGAGGTCGACGCCGTCGAGCCGCACGTCGTCGTTCTCGAGATCGACGCGGCCGACGAGCGTGTCGGCGACCGCGCGCGGCTGCTCGTGGATCTCCTTGAGCATGAAGTGCTTGAAGCCGCCCTTCTCGGCCTGCACGGCACTCCACGTGATGATCTTCGGCTCGCGGATGCGCGGCTTGCCGTCGAAGTCGGTGATCGCGACGCCTTCGCGGGTCACCGTCACGATCTCGCCCTCGTCGATGAAGATCACCTTGCGCGTCTCCGACAGGATCGCGGTGACGTCGGACGCGACGAAGTTCTCGTGCTCGCCGAGCCCGACGACGAGCGGCGAGCTGTTCTTCGCGGCGACCAGCGTGCCGGGCTCCTTGTCGCTCATCACGACGAACGCGTAGCTGCCGCGCACCTTCGCGAGTGCGCGGCGTACCGCCATCGTCAGGTTCTCCGCGCCGGTGTTGACCTCGCGCGCGACCAGGTGCGCGAAGATCTCGGTGTCGGTCTCCGACGAGAACTGGGACCCGGACGCCGCGAGCTCGGCGCGCAGCGCGAGGTGGTTCTCGATGATGCCGTTGTGGATCACCGAGATCGGACCGACCTTGTGCGGGTGGCTGTTCTCGTCACTGGGGCGGCCGTGGGTCGCCCACCGCGTGTGGCCGATGCCGATCGTGCCGTTCGCGGGCTCCTTCTTGAGCTTGTCCTCGAGCGCCGACAGCTTGCCGCGGCAGCGCACCACGCGCGAGGCGCCGTCGTTCCAGACCGACACGCCCGCGGAGTCATAGCCGCGGTACTCGAGCTTGCGCAGACCACCGACCAGCAGCGGCGTGGCCTGCCTGCTTCCGACGTAACCGATGATGCCGCACATGGGGATTACTTCTTGTCAACGGCCGGCGCCGGCGGCTTCTTCTCGGGCGGCTTCTTCTCCGGCGGCTTCTTCTCGGGCGCTGCCTTCTTCTCGGACGCCGGAGCGGCCGCCGGCACGGGTGCTGGCGCAGGAGCCGGAGCGGGCGCCTCGGTCTTGTCCTGATCGGTCGCGTCGTCCTCGTCGATCCCGGTGATCTCGCTGATGTCCGGCGCCTGGTACGGCTTGATCGGCGTATCGACGACCATCTTGCCGCTGTGGCCACACGCCGACAGACCCAGCACCACCGCGATCGAGGACCATGTCACACGCTGCATTGCAGCCGACGCTACCATCTTTCTCCTCCGCGGTTGGCACGTTCCGGGCGCAGCGTGCCGGCGAGCGGTGGGGCTCGATCGCATGCATGGTTGTCGTCGCGTGGTGCACAAACAGCGCCAGCGCCAACCTCGCGATCCGTCGCGTATTTGCCCCCGGCGGAGCACGTCGTGCGTGCGGCCATGGCTGCATGGTGTGCGGCCCGCCCTCGAGCTTGTCCGCTGCACGCCAAGCGACCGGTGGCTGATGGCCGGTCGCCTGTCTCCTGTGGGCCCGTTCCAAGTCCCGGTTCGGCCCGTTCGGCTGGTTCCCGGTTGCCGGCTTGGATCGCCGGTCGCCGGTGCACTCGTTCACCGGTGAGTCAGATCCGGACCCGCAGCACCTCGTACGCCTCGGCGTACTCGTAGCCCGAGATGCGTCCCATCGCGCGCGCGAGGTCGCGCGACGACTCGAGATCGAGCTTCGGCAGCTGCGACCGGTGGCAGCCGATCGCCGCGAGTTTGGTGTCGACGAACCGCGTGATGTCGGCGAAGCAGTTGCCGATCGCGCGGGCCTGCGCGTTCATCTCGGGGCTCGACAGGAACGCGAGCAGGTCGCACGGCGTGCGGCGGAGCGCCGACACCGTCGCGCGGTTGACGAGGCCGTGATCCCAGTGGAGGTCGTGGGCCGAGTGCGTGATCACGAGATCGGGGCGCACGTCGCCGACGATCGTGTCGAACCGGCGCACGAGCTCGTGCATCGGGATGTCCTCGACCCGGCACTCGCGATCCTCGTAGATCACGAACAGGTTGGCGTCGATCATGTCGGCCGCGGCCCGGGCCTCCTCGCGGCGGCGCGCGGAGTCGTTCGGGATCGAGACGATCGCGAGCGTGACGTCGGCGCCTTCCTCGGACAGCCTCGCGAGCAGGCCGCCCGCGCCGACCACGAGATCGTCGGGGGGGGCGCCGAATGCGAGGACACGGCCGCCTTTCTCTTCGAGGATCCGGTTCATCAGCCTGCCTCCGCGTACGCGTGAAGTGGGTGGGTGCGATCGAACAGCACGTCGCGGCTCGCCGGGCCGCTGTTGAGGACGAGATCGATGAACCCGAGGTACGGCATGAAGCCGCGCTCGGGGTAGCGCTGCGCGTAGACCGGATGATCGAAGCACTGCCAGATCACGCCGATGCCCGCGCGGCCCATCTTCTCGGAGTCGAGATAGCCCTGCGAGCCGCCGCTGCCGGTGAGGTAGCAGCGCGCGCCGACCTTGGTGCACAGGTCGACGAGGCGGTCGGTCTTGGCACCCGACAGCGCGAGCGTCGACGACCGGATGATCGGCGTCTTGATCCCGAGCCAGCTGCGGGCGAGCTCGAGCATGTGGAGATCGAGCTCGAGCAGGCTGAGCCACGGCCGCGCGTACGTCGCCCGCAGCTCGTCCGCATAGCGCGCGAAGAACGGCGCTCGTCCGTAGACGCTCTCGATCGTCAGCCAGTGACGGCGCTGCCAGTGCTGCTTCGGGTTGCCCGCGTTCTCGATCCGCTTGTCGCAGATGCGACTCGCCTGGGCTCCCCGGTGCAGCGGCACGGTCAGCCACATCGCGCCCGTCGCCGTCTTGATGCGCTGCCGGTTCTGGAAGTTCTGCTCCTCGTACTGCAGGTCGTCCATGACGACGAACAGATCGGCCTTCGCGAGCTTGTCGAGGTAGCCGAGCCACGGAAGGTAGTGCGGCTGGTGGGCGGCGACGATCATCGCGGTGCTCCTCCTTGGGCGGGGGCCTGGGGGACCGGCGATCCCTGGTGGCCGCGGGTCTCCCAGCTCGAGCTGTCGAGCGTGAACAGCCCGAGCGGCGTGAGCAGGAGGTACGCGACCGGCATCAGCACGGTCATCGGCATGAACGCGAGCGGGTGCACGCGCAACCACGGCGGCAGCGAGCGCACCGACGGCGAGAAGTGATAGATGAGCGACAGCCCGCCGATCAGCACGACGTGGAACATCGCGAGCTCGAAGAACTTGCCGTCCTGGATGTGCGTGATGATCACGAACGGGTAGACGAGCACGAGCAGCAGCATCGACAGGTACTGCAGCGTGATCAGCGGGTGCATGCGCCACGCGTGCGTGAGCCCGAGCATGAAGTCGACGATGTTCGAGCGCTTCCAGCGCAGCTGCTGGTTGAAGTACGCGCGCAGGTTCGGCGCGGCCTTCGTGAAGCAGAACGCCTTCATCGTCATCCGCGTCTTGTAGCCGTGCTTGACGATCTGGTGCGTGAGGAAACGGTCCTCGCCGTACTTGATCTCGACGCCGAGCACGTTGCGGTTCTCGAGGATCGGCTCGAGCTCCATCAGCACGCTGCGGCGGTACGCGGTGAGGCAGCCCGACAGGCACAGCACCTGATCGAGCCCGCGCTCGAGGTTCTTCAGGTGCTCCTGGCCGAAGTAGTACTTGATCGTCTGCAGCTTGGTCAGCCAGTTCTCGTTCGGGTTCGAGACGTGGATGCGGCCGCCGACCGCGGCCACCTCCGGCGAGGTGAAGCGCGCGACGAGCTCCTTGAGGCAGGTCGGAAACACGATCACGTCCGAGTCGACCGAGAGGATGATCTCGCTGGTCGACTCGCGCACGGCATGATTGATGCCGCGGCGCTTGCCCATGTTGTACGGGTTCCGCAGCACGCGGACGTTCGGGTACTCGCGCGCCGCGCGGCAGGCGTGCTCGTAGCTATCGTCGGTCGAGCAGTCGTCGACCACGACCACCTCGAGCTTGTCCTTCGGGTACTCGAGCTGCGTGAGGCTGACGATCGTGTCGTAGATCGACGGTCCCTCGTTGAACAGCGGGATGACAACCGTCACGGTCGGCTCGTATCCACTGACCGTTTCGTCGAGCTTGCGTCCACGAACTAACGTCAGCCACAGCCCGAACACGTAGCGGTTCAGGAACACGATGAAGATGAACAGGTAGATCGGGAAGTCGTTCACCGGCGCCCGACGAACCGGCAGCAAGAGCGGTGCCGCGCGAGGTTGCGCGAATTGCGCAGGCTCCACAGCAGTTCGGACGCCGAGTTGCGCCGCGCACGTGACGAACGAGAAGGACTGGACCCCACAGTGTGGGGGCTCGTGTCCTGGTGCGGCGTCCCCGTTTGTCGTTCAGCTCCTCGGAGTTGAGCGAATTGATCACCCGATTTGCACAATCGGCGCTGGCGATTGAATTGCAGAAACACGCTCCTGCCCATGCAGCAACGTAAGTCGCGGCCGAACATCGAACGTGCCTCGCACCTCCACGTCATTCCGAGAGTGACGAAGCTCCCCGATGCGACGATCGTCGACAAGCTGCCGGCGCCCGCGGCGTTCGCGGTTGGTACCGGCACGGTCGATCCGAAACCAACAGCCCCTCGCGAGCCGGCCCGGCCGATGGCACCGCCTAACATCATCCCGTTCGCGAAGCCCCGCGCGATGGCGTCGATGCCAGCAACCTTCTCGACCCCGAAGCCCACGGGTCCCACCCCGCCGCCGCAGATCGGGTCGTGGAACAAGCCCAAGGAAGTGGTCGCTCGTCACGCGCCACCCGTCGCGCCGCCGCCGAGCGCGGTTCCCGTCGCGCCCCCGTCGGCCCACCAGATCGCCGCCGCCGCGCCGACCTTGATCGCGCCGCCCGCCGTGGTCGCCGCGGCCGCGCAGCCGGTGCCCGCGGCTCCGCCGCCCGCTCCAGTTCCCCCGGCCCCGCCGACCGTGGCGATGTTCGGCCAGGTCGGGCCCACCGCCTATCCGGTGTACCCGACGGCCGACGCCGGACGCGTGACGCCCGCCGCGCCCGCGGTGAACCGCTGGGCCGCGTTCGAGAAGATCGGCCTGCTCAGGCCCAAGCTCGATCCGAAGAAGCTGTCCAAGCACGTCGTCACGACGTACCGCCTGCTCGGCTTCGGCATCCTGACGATCATCGTGTTCGTGCTCGTCGGCTACATCGCGACGACCGCGTTCTTCTACATGAGTGACTCGTGGGTCGTGCCGATGGCGGTGTCGCCGACCGACGAGAAGGTCGTCGCGCTGCAGGCGCAGCTGTCGGAGCGCCAGAACAACCGCGACCGGCTCGCCGCCGACCTCGACGACGCGAACCGCGCGATCGCGATGCAGGAGGCCTACCAGGCCGAGTTCGCGAAGGCGATCGAGAGCGACCTCGAAGGCCGCAAGGCCGCGCTCGAGCGCATGCACGAGCTCGCGATCGCCGCGGCGTCGACCCGCGCGTCGATCCGCCACTCGAACGACGCGTTCTCGGCCGCCCAGCAGCGGCGGATGAGCGAGGAGTACAAGGCCGGCCTGATCGACCGCCAGGGCATGCTGTCCGGCAAGTTCCAGCTCGCCCAGATCTCGAGCTCGACGCTGTCGCTCAAGGAGCGCCAGGCCGAGTACGAGGACAAGGCGGCCGACCTCGAGGCGCAGACCCGCTCGCTCGAGGCGTTGCTCGCGAACACCTCGAGCGACTCGCCGATCAGCTACGACGTGCTGAAGATCAAGCAGGAGTACGAGGCGTCCAAGCTGGCGACCGAGAAGGCGACCGGCCTGCGCGACTCGCTCAAGCTCGCGCTCGACCGCGAGGACAAGCTGCTCGGCACGCTGAAGCAGACCGGCTACGTCCGAGCGATCGCCGATCACGCGCAGGTCGCGTTCGTCCCCTACGGCAACATGCACACCGTCTCGCGTGGTACGTCGCTGTATGGATGCAGGCTTGGAATGATCTTCTGTCACAAGGTGGGAACGGTGCTCGAGATCTTGCCGGGCGAGGTGCAGTTCAAGCACCCCCATCGCGACAAGATGCTGCGCGGCCAGATGGTCGAGCTCAAGCTCGAGGACGGCGCCGCCGCGACCGACGACGTGCTGTTCGTCGGTGGCCGGCCGCTGCTCATCTGATGCGCGCCCTCGCCCTGCTGTTGGTCGCGGCCGGACCGGTCGCGAACGCGGATCCTGCATCCGCGCCTGCCGACGACGGCTACTGCGACTTCGTCGAAGGCGTCGCCGATGCGACCGCGGACTCGCAGCTCTACCCGGAGCTGATCTCGCAGTTCGGCTACATCAACCAGCCGCCGTACTCGATCAACCCCGATGTCAGCGGGCTGCGCGCGATCGCGGGCGTGCGCTGGCGGTTCAACGCGGTGTACGAGGGCCTCGCGTACCGCGATCACGGCCACGCCGATTGCCGCCGCCACCAGGCGCTCGAGCAGGTGCGAGGCGAGACCAACGCGCGCGCGCTCGCCGCGAAGGCGAAGGTGCTCGACGACGCGCTCGACGAGGCCCAGCAGATCCTGAAGGCGACGACCGCCGATGTCGAGGCGCGCCGGACGACCGCACAGGAGGCGACCGCGACGCGCCTGAGAGTGGAGGAGCTGCGCGCGCTGGCGGCCGATGCCCACCGCCAGCTGTCGGCGCTGCCGCAATCGAGCGGCCGGCCGCTCAACACCGCGCTCGCCGAGTACCAGAACGCCGATGCCGACATGGAGTCCGACGAGGCGCGCATCCGGCGCGCGCAGGCGTTCGAGCTCTCGGTGCGCACCGGCGTCGATCAGTTCCTGTCCGGGACGACGGTCCAGCAAGGCACGAACTACTTCGCGGTCGTCGAGCTCGACGTCAACCTCGGCAATCTGTTCATGGGCAGCCACAACTCGCGCGCTGCCGACGGCCGCAGGCGGCTGCTCGCGTCGGGCCACGATCCGCTCGGCGTCGACGCGACCGTCGATCGCCTGAAGCAGCTCGTCGACGTCGAGACCGTGCGCGCCGAGCAGACGCAGGCCCTCGTCAACGAGCTGCAGCGGCAGATGGACGCGCTCGCGAGGGTCGGCGGCGAGGACAGCAAGCGCTACCGGGAGACCGTGTGGTTCGACTTCGTCAAGGCGAAGGCCGAGCACGCCTACGCCGCGGCGCACCTCCAGGCGCTGCACGAGGTGCTCGGCGGCGCAGAAGGTCCATGACGCGGCGCGCGCTCTATATACTCCTCGCCGTGGGGTGCGGCAGCTCTCGGATCACCGCGGTCAGCGCCGGCCCGGCCGGCCACGAGCTGCACCCGGTCGCGCACGCCACGCTGTGCGTGACGAAGGGCGCGATCGCGAACGCGTCGATCGCGGAGCCGACGGTGCGCGCGTTCGCGCTCGGTACGTCGGGAGACGCGGCGCAGCTCGCGTTCACGTACTCCGGCGAGTCGCGCGCCTATCGCGCGCTCGAGTCGGGCGAGCTGCGCAAGCAGGTCGGCCTGAAGCTGCGCGCGCAGGACAGCTGCAACGTCGTCTACGTGATGTGGCGGATCGCGCCGAAGCCCGGCCTCGCGGTGCAGGTCAAGTACAACCCCGGCAAGGCGCGCCACGAGGAGTGCGGGACCGAGGGGTACATCAAGGTGAAGCCGTCATCGCACGCGGCGATCCCCGAGCTGTCCGTCGGGACGAGCCACACGCTGCGCGCCGAGATCCACGGCGACGAGCTGCGCGCGTGGATCGATGGCGCGCTGGTGTGGCAGGGCACGCTGCCCGAGGAGGCGCGACAGATCGCCGGCCCCGCCGGCCTGCGCACCGACAACGTGTCGCTCGAGGGTCTCGAGCTGCACGCCTCGCGCAGCCCCACGCCGGGCCTGCAGTGCAAGCAGCACGAGACCGACGACTAGCTTCTCGACGCGGCGGCGAGGATCTGGCGCAGCCTCGGCAGGTCGATCGGCTTGACGACGTGCTGGTCGAGGCCGGCGCGGTAGCTGCGCACGCGATCCTCGTCGCGGCCCCAGCACGTCACCGCCGCGATGTAGCGCGGTCGCTCGCGCAGCTCGCTTACGAGCTCGTAGCCGAGCACGTCGGGGAGCTGGAGATCGAGCAGCACGAGGTCGGGATCGAAGTCGCGCGCGACCTTCAGCGCGTCGGCGCCGGAGTGCGCGCACCGCGTGTCGTGGCCGAGCCACGTCACCATGGTCGCGAGCAGCTCCGCGGTATCGGCGTGATCGTCGACCACGAGCACACGCTGACGCGCCACCTGCACGAACGAACACAGACCACGGATCAGGATCGCGGGTCAAGCATTCGTCGCGTTACAGGGCTTCGACCCAGCGACGTACGGCGGGCTCCGCATGCGCGAGGGTCGTGCGGACCGCGGGGTGCGCGCGATCGAAGCGCAGCTGGAACCGCCGCTCGATCTGATGGAGCAGCTCGCCGATCCGTTTCAGCGGCGGCGTCGCTGCCAGCAATCGAAACTCGTCGCGACCGTGCACGAACGGAACGTCGGTGACGCGGATCCACGACAGCTGGCCGCCGTGGCTGAACGAGAACCCCCACTCCTCGGCGAAGATCGCGATCTGGAAGCTCGTCGCCGCGCCCTCGACGTTCGCCTCGCCCTCGAGCGCGAGCACGATCTCGACGCTCCACTTCGGATCCTTCGGCATCACGTCGAGCATCACCAGCCACGCCGCCGAGGCCATCGGCCCGGTGTTGGCCATCAGCGCGCGCGGCGTTCCGATCGGGTGAGCGCCGCGGGAGCGGTTGCGCGCTGGCGTGGTCACCGCACGAGACTAAGCACCGCGTCTTCGATCGACAAGAGGAAACGCCGAACCCACCCCCGTGCGCCCGCGCTCGCCGCGCGCGCCCGCACGGCTGCGAAGCTCGCCGTCGCCGCCCAAAACTCGCTACAGTGGGCGCCATGTGGTCGCGCCACCTCCTCGTGCTCCTCGTGCTCGCGATCGCGTGCAGCAGTGGCAGTAGCCGCGCGCCGCACGGCAAGCTCGAGCTCGTCGAGGCGCCGGTGGTGCCGGACGTCGCTCCGCTGATCGCGAGCGAGGTCGCCAAGGCACAGCACGACGGCAAGCGCCTGCTGGTCTACGTCGGCGCGCCGTGGTGCGAGCCGTGCCGTCACTTCCACGAGGCCGCGGCCGCCGGCCAGCTCGACGACAGGTTCGGCACGTTGCGCCTGCTCGTGTTCGATGACGAGCGCGACGGCGCCGCGCTCGGCCGCGCCGGCTATGGCTACAAGATGATCCCGATGTTCGCGATCCCCGGCGCCGACGGCCGGGCGACCGGCAAGAACATCCAGGGCTCGATCAAGGGCGACGCCGCCGTCGCGCAGATCACGCCGCGCCTGCAGGCCCTGCTCGCGGGTCAGTGACTCGCGGTCGCCGCGCAGCCCGCGAACGACGCGGTCAGCGTGCGCACCGCGTTCGTCGCACGGTCGTAGACGTCGACCTCGACGTGCATGGTCGAGCCATCCGGGTAGATCCGCGTGCCACCGGGATCGCGATACGACGGCAGCGTCTGGCCGGGGTCGGTGGTCTCGCTCGAGAACGTGCCCGAGAACAGGCCGGCGCTCGCGGTCACCGGCGTGCCGTAGATCAGCGAGCCGTCGAGGCCGGCGCCGAGCGTGGCGGCCGCGCCCGGGTCGCGGATGTCGACCGCGAAGAAGCCGGCGCCCGAGCCCATCACGAACGCGCCACCCGCGCACGTGACGTCGGGATACAGCACGTAGCCGCTCGCGCTCGCCGCGAGCGATGGCTCGCGCGCGCCGCCCTGGTAACGCACCGTGAACGCGAGGCCGCTACCGCTCTTCAGCTCGTGCCCGTTGACCGTGAAGTACAGCTGCAGGTCCTTCTGCACCATCGCCCACCCGCTACTCTCCGACAGGATCGTCAGCGGCGCGCCGACCGCGACCACGCTCGCGGCGTTCGCCATCGGATCGAGCGAGTAGTCGATCGACCACGCGTAGCGGCGGTTGTTGCCGCGCCGATCGATCGACGGGACGTACTGCATCTGCCACGGGCCGTCGCCGAAGCGATAGTGCGCCTCGACGTCGAGCAGCTTCCAGTAATCGGGGTTGTCGGTATCGGTCACGCCCGGCGACCACACCTCGAAGCACACGTTGCGGATGCCGGCGCGCTCGCGCACCCACTCGTCGTAGACGATCGGATCGTCGCCGAGCGCGTGCGCGCCGTCGTCGCACGGATCCGGCGCGTAGCGCTCGAGCGTCACCGAGGTCAGGCCCGCCCACAGCGGCGCGCCGTCGTCGGCCTTGCCCTCGGACGAGAGCTGGTTGGGCGCGGTCGGCTCGCTCGTCGAGGACGAGGCGACACAGCCGGCGAGGACGAGGGCGATCGGCAGGCTACGCATGTGGCGTCCGCGGACTGCAACGCGAGGACCAGCGCAACCGCGCGGAACACCGTCCGGCGGCCAGCCGAGCGCTGCCAAACGCGACGCCGGCGGCAAGTCGACTCGCCGGTCTACCGCATGAGCCGCGGCAGCAGCGCGTGGTTCTCGACGTGGACGTGCTCGAGCATGTCGGCCTCGAGGATCGCGAGCTCCGACATCAGCGTGCGGTAGCTGTTGCAAGCCCACGGCGGCGGCTGGTAGTCGGCCGCGGCCTGGCGCAGCTCGGCGAGCGTCGTGCCGACCTGCTCGTGCTCGCGGCGCATCCCGCCGAGCATCGCGCGCGCATCGTCCTTGCGGCCCTCGAGGAGCGCGGGGAACAGCTCGCGCTCCTCCTCGGCGAGGTGAACGTCGAGCATGGCCGCGAGATCGTCGACGACGCGCGCCACCTCGTGCAGCGACGGCTCGCGCTCGCCGTGGGCGCGCGCGACCTTCGCGGCGAGCGCCTTCAAGAACGGCATCGTGCGATGCAGGTACTGGTGGTGCGGCGCGATCGCCTTCGCGATCAGCTCGGGCGTCGTCAGCTTGCGCGGATCGACGGACACCGCGGTGCGCCGCGCGATCGCGGTCTCCAGCTCGTCGACCACGGTCTCGACGTCGAGGCCGAGCACGCTGCAGGCCTCGGCGAGCGGACGCTGGCCCTTGCAGCAGTAGTCGATGTGGTGGCGCGCCAGCACCGGCGCGCACTCGGAGTGGTCGAGCACGAGCGTCGCGACCGGGATGTTCGGATCGAGCATACGGCGGAGTACCTAGCATCGGCCGTGCCGCTGCGCCTCGTGCCGAGCGTCGCGGCTGCGAGGCCGTTTCGCGCACGCCGTGCGCGGCGCGCAGCCAGGCCGCACGACGTGCGGGGACGTCGAGCGTGTCGGCGCCGAACGCCCTGCCGTCACTCTCGAACCATGGTCGAGAGCGCTACGGAGTGTTGTTCGGGCCCATCGCGGTCGCCGAGCACTTCGCCATCGCCATCCCGATGTCGGTCGCTCGCTTCATGTCCTCGTCCGTCATCTTCATGTCGCGCAGATCGTTGCGTGACTCGGCGTAGTCCTGCATGTCCTTCTGGACGCGCATCGCGCAGTCCCGGTCGCCCGCGGTGCACGCGCACATCGCGTCCCTGAAGCGCTCCATCACCGCCATCACGTCCTCGGAGAGCGCGCGCTTCTCGCAACGATCGATCTCGCCGGCGACGAGCTCGATGCGCTTGACCTCGTGGTACGGCACGCGCGACTCGCGGTGCGCGTCGTTGAAGTCGCCGAGCGCGCGCTGCACCTTGCTCCCGCACGCCTGGTCGCCGGCGTGACACGCGCACATCTCGGCGCGAAAGCTCTCGAGCTTGCCGAGCACGTTCTCCGGCGGCGCTGCGGCCGCGAGCGGCGCCGGCTGCGGTTTCGGACTTGCCGCACAACCCGCGACCACGACGAGCACCCACCAGCGCTTCATCTCCCCAGAGTACACTGTCGACGTGACGAACATCGAGCTGCCGCGCGATTACAACATGGCGGCCGACCTGCTGTTCCGGCACGTCGCCGAGGGCCGTGGCGCGCGCGTCGCGGTGATCGACCGCGACGGCCGGCACACGTATGCCGCGCTCGCCGAGCGCGCGCGCAAGGCGGCGACGGCGCTACAGGCGCTCGGCGTGCAGCCCGAGCAGCGCGTCGCGCTGTGCATGGTCGACACCGTCGAGCTGCCCGCCGCGTTTCTCGGCGCGATCGCGCTCGGCGCCGTGCCGGTGCCGCTCAACACGCTGCTGACGCCCGACGACTACCGGTACATGCTGCGCGACAGCCGCGCGCGCGTCGTGATCGCGAGCGACGCGCTCGCCGGCAAGCTCGCGCCGGCGCTCGGCGAGCTGCCGGCGCTGCGCGCGTGCGTGTGCGGCGCCTCGACCGAGCACGCGAGCTGGGACGAGCTCGTCGACGAGGCGCCGCCGCTCGCGGACGTCGCGGCGACCACTCCCGACGACGTCGCGTTCTGGCTGTACTCGTCGGGCTCGACCGGCAAGCCGAAGGGCGCGATGCACCTGCACGGCAGCGCGATCCTGACCGCCCGGCTGTACGCGCAGCCGATCCTCGGCATCGCGGCCGATGACGTCGTGTTC
Organism: Acidobacteriota bacterium; assembly: GCA_050257515.1. GTDB lineage: Bacteria > Myxococcota_A > Polyangia > Haliangiales > Haliangiaceae > JABFXX01. The sequence continues at coordinate 15,880 of JBLMXA010000466.1, forward strand.
TCCGCCGCGAAGCTGTTCTTCGGGTACGGGCTGGGCAACTCGCTGACGTTCCCGTTCTCGGTCGGCGCGGCGGCGGTGCTGCTCGCCGAGCGGCCGACGCCCGCCGCCGTGCTCGCCACGCTCGCGGCGCACCGGCCGACGATCTTCTGCGGCGTGCCGACGTTGTTCGCGCAGCTGCTCGCCGATCCTGGACTGACGCGCCTCGATCACCTGAAGATCTCGACGAGCGCGGGCGAGGCGCTGCCGCGCCACGTCGGCGAGCGCTGGCGCGACCAGGCCGGCAGCGACATCCTCGACGGCATCGGCTCGACGGAGATGCTGCACATCTTCCTGTCGAACCGGCCGGGCGATGTCTGCTATGGCACGACCGGGCAGCCGGTGCCGGGCTACGAGCTCGACCTGCGCGGTGACGATGGCCAGCCCGCGCCCGACGGCGTCGAGGGCTCGCTGTGGGTGCGCGGGCCGACCGCGTGCATGGCGTACTGGAACGATCGCGCGCGCAGCCTCGCGACGTTCCACGGCCCGTGGACGCGCACCGGCGATCGCTACGTGCGCGACGCGCACGGCCGGTGGACCTACTGCGGCCGGGCCGACGACATGCTCAAGGTCGGCGGCATCTGGGTGTCGCCGTTCGAGGTCGAGTCGGCGCTGTCGTCGCACGCGGCGGTGCTCGAGGCCGCGGTCGTCGGCCACGAAGATGCCGAGGGGCTGACCAAGCCCAAGGCGTTCGTCGTGCTGAAGCCCGGCGCGGCCGCGACTCCCGACGAGCTCAAGGCGCACGTCAAGAACCTGCTCGCGCCGTTCAAGTACCCGCGCTGGATCGAGCTCGTCAGCGAGCTGCCGAAGACCGCGACCGGTAAGATCCAGCGCTACAAGCTGCGATGAGCAAGCCAGGTGCCGAGCGAAGCGAGGCCTCGGGATGAGGGTCCGAGACGTCGAGCTGGAGGCGCGCTGGGTCGGCCCGCCGCGCGACGGCGGCTGCGAGCTGGTGTTCCTGCACGAGGGCCTCGGCTCGATCACGCAGTGGCGGGACACGCCCGAGGCGATCGCGCGCGCGTGCGGCCGGCCGGCGTTCGTGTACGCGCGCCAGGGCTACGGGAACTCGACGCCGGTCGACGTGCCGCGGCCGCTGGCGTACATGCACGACGAGGCGGCGCTGCTGCCCGACGTGCTCGCCGCGGCCGGGATCACCGACTGCATCCTGATCGGCCACAGCGATGGCGCGTCGATCGCGATCATCGCGGCCGGCGAGCACCTCGTCGCGCCGCGCGGGCTCGTGCTGATCGCGCCGCACGTGTTCGTCGAGGACCTCTCGGTGGAATCGATCGCGAAGGCCGCCGAGGCCTATCGCACGACCGATCTGCGCGCCAGGCTCGCGCGCCACCACGCCGACGTCGACGGGGCATTCTGGGGCTGGAACCGCGCGTGGCTCGATCCGAAGTTTCGCGCGTGGAACCTCGAGGCGTACCTGCCGCGGATCACCGCGCCCGCGCTCGTCGTGCAAGGCGAGTCGGACGAGTACGGTACGCGCGCGCAGGTCGACGCGATCGCGCGCCAGCTCGCCGGGCCCGTCGAGGTCGCGTGGATCCCGCGCGCGGGCCACTCACCGTTTCGCGATCAGCCCGCGAGCGTGCACGAGCGCATCGCGACGTACGTGATGGCACTCATCTGACGCCGGGAGCGTGCGATGGACGCACGCCGTGCGGTTGTTGCACGTGGTGCTCCCGCGCGAGCGTGCGCGGGAGTCGCGCGCGAGACCCACCTTCGCGCACCGTGCGGCTGGTGCGCGCGATGCACTGCGGCCGTGCGCTCGAGGGAGGGCTCATGAACGCGAGCATCGAAGACACGATCGATCGAGTCGAGCAGCTCTATGCTGCGATCACCGGCCGTCAGCCGCCGCACGTCAACGGAAACTCCAGGCGCATCCCGCCGGAGATCGATCCGGTGCGCCACGTCGAGGAACAGCTCGGCAAGCTGATGTCGGCGATCGAGCAGCGGCTGTCGGCCGACGTGTCGTCGCAGCCGATGTGGGCCCCGAGGGCGAGCGCTTGGCAAGACGACGCGGGCTACGAGCTCGCGATCGACCTGCCCGGCGTCCCGCGCGATCGCATCGAGCTTCGCATCGAAGGCAACGTGCTCGCCGTGCGCGGCGAGCGCCCCAGCTTCTGGGGCGACGGCGAGACGCGCTCGCCGACGACCTGCGAGGCGCCGGTCGGTGCGTTCGCGCGGACGTTCGCGCTTCCCGAGCCGGTCGAGCCGGCGCAGATCAGCGCGCGGCTCGAGGCCGGCGTGCTGCGCGTGACGATCGCGCGGCGCGCCTCCACGCAAGGTTCATCCATTCCAGTCCAGGGATGAAGAAGAGGAGATCGCTATGGAAACGGTCAAGGTCGACATGCAGAAGCTCCAGTTGCTCAACGATCGCATCGCGCAGACCATCGAGGCGCTCAACCAGCTGCGCCTGTCGGTGCACGGCATCCAGCACACGCCCTCGCAGATGACCCCGTGGGGCGTGCCGGTTTCGTTCGGCCAGTCCCCGTGGGGCCAGTCGCCGTGGGGCCAGCCCGCGTTCGGCCAGCCCGCGTTCGGCCAGCCGAGCTTCGGCCAGCCGGGCTACGGTCAGTCGTTCGCGTCGCCGTACAACGTCGGCTTCGGCGGCATCAGCCACAGCTCGTTCGAGCCGACGTGGTGGCAGACCCGTCAGACGATGCCGACGATGCCGTGGATCCCGACCTACCCGGTCTCGATCTACTAGTAGACGTCGGTTCCGAACACGAGCTGGACGGCTCGATCCAGATCGGCGGCGTACTGCACGAGCTCGCGGGTGATCTCCACCGGAGCGACTGCGCTGCTCTCGAGATCCACCCGGTTCGCGAGTGGGAGCAGGAGCGTGCGCGCGTTCGCGTGGTACGCCGCCTTCACCTTGTACTCGGCCTCGCCGATGCGCCCGATCGTGATCACGTCGTGCGCCTCGGTGACCAGCGCGCCGCTCGACGCGATGCCGTGCGGCACGGGCCTCTGCAGGAACACCGACAGGAACGCGAGCGCCGATGGCAGTCCCGCGGACAGCCCCCCGGACGGCTCGTCTTCCTTCGGCAGCTTGTACGAATAGGTGTAGTCGTCGAGATCGCGCGTCGCGAGCGGAAACCTCGCGCGCGCGTACTCGCGAACCGCGACAAACGAGTTGCGGATCGCGGCGCGCATCTCGGGCGTGACGTTGCCGAGGATGTCGTCGGCGGCGAGCGTGCCGCCGCGGCCCGGCTGCGTCGGCGCGCGATGCACCCACACCTCGTGGAGCAGCCCCTTCGCCTTGCCGGTGAAGTGGTACACGCTTGCCGCGAGCACGCGGCCGATCGGCATCGCGCGCGCGGCGGCGCTCTTCGCGAGCGCGTCGGCGCGCTCGGCGCAGCTCGCGGCAGCCTCGTGGTGACCGGCGAGCTGGTGGACCGCCGCGAGCCATCGCCACGGCTCGGCGCGCAGCGGCGACAGCGTGCGGTGCTGATCGAGCAGCTCGATCGCGTGTTGCCGGCGCGCGGCATCGGTGAAGTATGCGGCGACCGCGGGCGACGCGGCGCGATCGAGCAGCCAGCCGACGATCGCGAGCTCCGCCGGCGCGCTGGCGAGCGTGGCGAGGTAGAGCGCGATCGCGCGCTCGTCGTCGCCTTCGAGCGCGGCGAGGTCGGCGAGGTAACGGCGGTCGAGCACGTCGCCCCCGTCGGCGAGCAGCACGCGCGCCTGCGAGCGCTCGTCGCGCAGCGCGTGGACGATCGCGCGCTCGCGGCGCGGCAGCTCGGCGGGGAGCTCGTCGCCCGCGGGCTTGACGCCGCGCAGCCGCTCGAGCGGCACGTAGCTGCGCGCCGCGACGCGCGCGAGCTCGTGGAGGCTCGGGCGGTGCATGCGGCGGCGCACGCCCGCGAGGTACTGGCGGTCGAGCTCGGCGGCGGTGTCG